>NZ_JACADT010000515.1:0-4029 GCF_013421635.1 Streptomyces sp. UH6
TGCGGTGTGCGCGGCGCCCTTGGCGATCGGCCCGTCCTTCAGGTGCAGGGCCCGCACCCTCCCGCCGAGCCGGGTGACGACGGCGGGGACGTCGGCGCCGCCCAGGGCGGCCCAGTAGTCGTCGATCTCGAGGAAGACCTCGGGGGCGAGCAGGTCGGCGAGCACCTCGGCGGCGTGCCGGCCGTCGATCTCGGACTCGAACTCCCACCAGTAGTTGTGGTAGCCGAGCACCAGGCCGTGCCGGGCCGCCCCTTCGGCGAGGGAGTTGAGCGTGTCGGCGGTGCGCTTGAGGGCGTCCAGGTCGGCGAAGGCGTCCTCGAGGAGGCCGTAGGGCACGACCACCAGGTCGGTGCCCAGGGTGTTCACCGCCTCGAAGACCGCGTCCGGGTCGTCGGCGCCGAGGAGTCGGTGCGAGTGGGCGCTGCAGACGGAGAGTCCCAGGTCGTCCGCGATCGCGCGCAGACCGGCCGGGTCGTCGGTGGCCTCGAAGGGCTCCACGGCGTCGTAGCCGAGGTCGGCCAGGCGGCGCAGCGTGCCGCCGCGGTCGGCCGCCAGGTGGTCGCGGACGGTCCAGAGGTTGACCGCGGTCGGTGTCGCCATCGACAGTCCCTTCCAGGGGTTCCGGTGGTCAGGGGTTCTGGTGGTCAGGGGTTCTGGTGGTCAGGGGTTCCGGTGGTAGGGGTTCCGGTGGTCAGGGGTTCCGGTGGTCAGGGTTTCCGGTCTCGGGGATTTCCGCTCTCAGGGGTTCCGGCCGGTCACGTCTGCGTGGTGCTCTTCCCGAGCGTGAAGGAGGCCGCCCAGGTCACCACCAGCAGGCCGGCGCAGAGTCCGTAGGCGAGCGTGCTCGCGGCGTGGGGCGACCCGCCCTGCGCGACCTGGTTGAAGATCACCGTCGAGAACACCGCCGTGGCCACCGCGCCGCCCAGCTGCTGGAGGGAGTTGATGGCCCCGTTCGCCAGGCCGAGTTCGCGGTCGCCGACGGACGCCAGGACGAGGGCGAGGAACGGCACGAAGAACAGGCCGGTGCCGATTCCGGAGACGATCAGTGCCGGGGCCAGGTTGAAGCTGGTCAGGCCCGTGTCGATGAGGGGGCCGTCGGGGCCCGGGTGGGTGGTGTCCTTGGCGTACACGGCGACGGTCAGCGCGGCGAGGACCATCCCGGCCGCCTGGGTCAGCACGCCGGCCTGCAGGACCCGCCGCGGCGGCATCCGCCGCGCGAGGACCGGCCCGACGCCCATGGCGAGCATGGTGCCCAGGGACCACCACGAGCCGGTGAGGCCGACGCGCAGCGGCGACCAGCCGGCGTACAGCTGGAGCAGCAGCGGGCTGACGATGAAGGCTCCCGAGCAGGCGCCGAAGAAGAGGAAGACCGTCAGCGTGCCGCCGGTGAAGGCGCGTTTGCGGAACAGGGCGGTGTCGATGAAGGAGTCGAGCGCCTTGCCGCGCCGGGCTCGGGCGTGGAGCGCGAAGACCGCCAGGACCGCCACCGAGGAGAGCATCATGGCGAAGGTCCACCAGGCCCACCGGTGTTCGCGTCCCTGGACGACGGGATAGACGAGCAGCCCGACCGCGGTGGAGCACAGGATCATGCCGAGGACGTCGAACCTCGGCCGGCTGCCCTCGTCCTGGTGCTTCGGCAGCACGCGGACGGCGAAGAAGAACGCGATCGCGCAGGCCGGGATGTTGATGAGGAACACCCAGCGCCACGACGCGTAGGTGATCAGCAGCCCGCCGAGGATCGGCCCGAGCGCGGACGAGAGGCTGATGAAGGGCGAGAAGATCGCGAACGCCTTCGGACTGTGTTCCTGACCGAAGCTCTCACGGATCATGCTGACGCACTGCGGGATCATCATCGCCGCCGCGGCGCCCTGTACCAGCCGCGCGGCGATCAGCTCCGCCGGGTTCTGGGCCGCCGCGCACAGCCCCGACATCACCGCGAAGCCGGTGAGGCCGATCAGGAACGTCCGGCGTCGGCCGATGATGTCACCGAGCCGTCCGCCGGCCAGCAGCAGCACCGAGAACGACAGCACGTAGCCGATGTTGATCCACTGGAACTGCGATTCGGACGCGCCGAGACCGAGTTTGATGGCCGGCGCGGCGACGCCCATCGCCGTGGCGTCCAGCATGTCCATCATCGTCGCGCCGAGCACGGTGAAGAGGACCGCCCAGGCGCCCTTGGGCACAGGCCGGGCCCCGGGCCGGTCGTCGTGGAGTGAAACCCCTGACACTTCTGCCGTCCCACTCATGACATACCTTTCCGGGCCCGGAGCCCTCAGCCTTGCCGAAGGTCAGTGCCGGCCGAGCATGTGCTCGAGCGCGAGCTGGTTGAGGCGGGAGTAGTGGAAGCCGCGGGCGCGCAGGGCGTCGAGGTCGGCCTCCTCCGCGCGCAGCGACTCGTAGCTCTCGCCGGGGGCGATGGTGGACTGGGCGAGCTCGTAGATCCCGCTGGCCTGCATGGCCTCCTGGACCTCGGGGTCGGCGCGGAAGGCCGCGGCGCGCTCCTTGAGGATCAGGTAGGTGCGCATGTTGGCCTCGGCGGAGACCCACACGTCGTCGGCGTCCTCGGTGCGTCCGGGCTTGTAGTCGAAGTGCCGCGGGCCGTCCCAGCCGCTGTGCTCCAGCAGGTCGACGAGGAAGAACGCGCTCTTGGTGTCACCGTGGCCGAAGACCAGGTCCTGGTCGTAGCGGGAACCGTGCTGGCCGTTGAGGTCGATGTGGAAGAGCTTCTCCTGCCACAGCGCCTGGGCGATGCCGTGGACGAAGTTGAGCCCCGCCATCTGCTCGTGGCCGACCTCGGGGTTGAGGCCGACCATCTCGCCGTGCTCCAGGGTGGCGATGAACCCGAGGGCGTGGCCGATGGTCGGCAGCAGGATGTCGCCGCGCGGCTCGTTCGGCTTGGGCTCCAGGGCGAAGCGCAGGCCGTAGTTCTGCTCCTTGACGTACCCGGCGAGGAAGTCGATCGCCTCGCGGAAGCGGTCGAGCGCCACCCGCACGTCCTTGGCGGCGTCGCTCTCCGCGCCCTCGCGCCCGCCCCAGAACACGTAGGTGTTGGCGCCGAGTTCGGCCGCCAGGTCCAGGTTGCGCATCACCTTGCGGATCGCGTGGCGGCGCACCTCGCGGTCGTTGGAGGTGAAGGCGCCGTCCTTGAAGACCGGGTCCTTGAACAGGTCGGTGGTGGCGGTGGGAACCACCAGGCCGGTCTCGTCCAGCGCCTTGCGGAACGCCGCGACCGCGGTGTCCCGGTGGGACTCGACGGCGAGCAGGTCGTCGTCGTGGAAGGTCACACCCCAGGCCCCGAGTTCGGCCAGCTTGTGCACCGTGCGCACCGGGTCCAGGGGCGCGCGGGTGGCGTCGCCGAACGGGTCCCGCTCGCGCCAGCCGACGGTCCACAGGCCGAAGGCGAACTTGTCCTCGGGGGTGGGCTGCAGACGGGTCATGCCCGCTCCAATCAATTCGTCAATGATGTGGACCAAACCTAAGCACTGTCGGACGCGCTTGCCAAGCCCTTGTCACCCGGTGGTGGCGAACGACCTCCTCGGAGGCACAACTCGGAGCGTCCGTCGAAGAGTTGATGATCTTCGCGGCAAGCGGACGGTTTCCCGCCGGATGGCCGGAACCAGTCCTCCGCTTCGTCCGCGCCCAGGGCGCAGGGACCTTCCGGCCCCTCTCCGACGCTCCATTGCGTCTTTCGGCAAGCGCGTGGATTAATGGCCGCCATGCCTCGGACCTCCGCCCCGCCCGGATCCTCCGCCACCTCCCGCACCGCGGCGACCGCCAGGGTCGCGGTCGTCGGCGCGGGCCCGACGGGTGTGGGCGTGACCGAGCGATTACTGGCCAACGCCCCGTTGCTCGCGCCGGGCCGGCCGGTCGAGATCGTGCTGGTGGACCCGCACCCCGCCGGCCCCGGCAGGGTCTGGCGCGACGGCCAGTCGCCGCTGATGCGCATGAACTCCTTCGCGAAGGACGTCACCCTCTTCCCCGGCCCGTCCGTGCGCTGCGAGGGACCGCCGCGCCCGGGTCCCTCGCTGG
>NZ_JACADT010000516.1:0-4029 GCF_013421635.1 Streptomyces sp. UH6
CCCAGCAGGCGACCCGGGCGCCGAGACCGCCGGTCCCACCAGTGATGAGGACCGTGCCCCGCACCTTCCACGCCTTGCCCGCGTCGGAGGCGGTCGCCCGCGCCACACGGCGGGCGAGGACACCGGCCGGACGCACCGCCGCCTGGTCCTCACCGTCCCCACCGGCAAGGACGGCGGCGGTACGCTCCCACGCCTGCCCGTCCAGAACGTCCGGCAGATCGACCAGACCACCCCACCGCTTGGGTTCCTCCAGCGCCACGACCCGGCCCAGACCCCACACCTGCGCCTGCGCGGCACTGCGCACGGGGTCCGCGTCACCGGTGGTGACGGCGCCCTGGGTCAGGCACCACAGGGGCGCCTGCACACCGGCCTCGCCCAGCCGCTGTACCAGCTCGAGCGTCGCCGCCAGGCCAGGAGCGACACCGGCGTCCGACACGTCATCGTCGTCGTCGACCGCCAGCAGGGACACCACACCGGCCGCCTGACGGTGCGGCGACAGATCGCTGTCGGCACCGATGCGCACGACCTCCGCGCCCGAGCTCTTCAGCCCGTAGGCGGCCCACTCGACCGTGAACTCGTCCAGCGTCTCCGGCACGACCAGCAGCCACCGGCCCTTCAGAGCGGCGGAGCCCGTGGTGTCGACGGGCTTCCACGTCACCCCGTAGCGCCAGGTGTCGGCCACCGTGTGGCGGCGCCGACGGGTGCGCCAGGAGGAGAGGGCCGGCAGGGCGTCCTGCAGCGGAAGGTCTCCGCTGAGGTTCAGTTCCGTGAGGAGGGCGGACAGGTCACCCCTGTCGATCGCCTCCCACAGCGCCGTGTCCACGGACGTTTCCACGGCGGGCGCGGGCACGGTGGCCGGGGCGGCGACGGGTTCCGGGGCCTGCGGCCAGTAGCGCTGACGGTCGAAGGCGTAGGTGGGCAGTTCGGCGAGGGCGGCGCCGGTACCCGTGTAGAAGCGCGTCCAGTCGACGGTCGCGCCGTGCACGTGTGCCTCGGCGATGGCCCCCATGACGCTCCGGGGCTCGTCGAACGCCTTGCGGAGAGCGGGGATGAGGGTTTTCCTCCGCGCATCGGCCAGGCAGTCCTTCCCCATCGCCGCGAGCACGCCGCCCGGGCCGAGTTCCAGGTAGGTGGTCACGCCCTGGATCTCGAGGTGGCGGATGCCGTCGGCGAACCGGACCGCCTGGCGGACGTGGTCCACCCAGTAGTCGGCGGTCAGCAGTTCCTCCCCGGCGACGGTGCCGGTCAGGTTGGAGACGATGGGGACGCGCGGGGCGTGGAAGGTGACCCTCTGCAGGAGGGTGCGGAACTCCTCGAGCATGGGCTCCATGCGCGGCGAGTGGAACGCGTGACTCACCCGCAGCCGCTTCGACTTCGCGAACCGGCCCGCGAGGGCGGTGGCCTCGTCCTCGTCGCCGGAGATGACGACGGAGGTGGGTCCATTGAGGGCGGCGATGGACACCCGGTCGGTGAGCAGGGGCAGGACCTCGTCCTCGGTCGCCTGCACGGCGATCATCGCCCCGCCCTCGGGCAGGGCCTGCATCAGCCGACCGCGGGCAGCCACGAGTGCGGCAGCGTCCTCGAGGGACCAGACGCCGGCAACGTGCGCGGCAGCGAGTTCACCGATGGAGTGGCCCAGCAGATAGTCGGGCGTGACGCCCCAGTGCTCCACCAGCCGGAACAGGGCGACTTCGACGGCGAAGAGGCCCGCCTGTGTGTAGACGGTCCTGTCGAGGAGGTCGGACTCGGCGTCGAAGACCAGGTCCTTCACCGGCCGGTCCAGGTGCTTGTCCAGCTCCGCGCACACCGCGTCGAACGCGTCCACGAACACCGGGAACGCCTCGTACAGCTCACGTCCCATCCCGGCCCGCTGCGACCCCTGGCCCGAGAACAGGAACGCCGTCCGGCCCTCCACGGCCTGGCCGCGGAAGACGCCCGGGGTGGTCTCCCCGGAGGCGAGGTACTCCAGGCCGCTGAGGAACTCGGCACGGTCGGCGGCGACCACGGCGGCGCGGCGCTCGAGGTGGGCGCGGCCGGTGGCCAGGGAGAAGCCGACGTCCATGAGGGAGGCTCCGGCGTCGCTCCTCGCGTGGGCGAGGAGCCGTTCGGCCTGCTGGGCGAGGGACCGGTCCGAGCGGGCGGAGATCACCCACGGCACCAGGGGCGGCAGCGCCCCGGTGTCCTGGGGCCGCGTGACGGGCTCCTCCTGGGCCTGCTCGAGGATGACGTGGGCGTTGGTGCCGCTGATGCCGAACGACGAGACGGCGGCGCGGCGCGGACGCTCGGCGGTCTCCGGCCACGGGCGCTCCTGGGTGAGCAGCGCCACCGTGCCCGGTGACCAGTCGATCTGGGTGGAGGGTTCGCCCACGTGGAGCGTGCGGGGCAGGACGCCGTGGCGGAGGGCCAGGACCATCTTGATGATGCCGGCGACGCCCGCGGCGGCCTGTGTGTGCCCGATGTTGGACTTGACGGACCCCAGCCACAGCGGCCGGTCCGCGTCGCGTTCCCGGCCGTAGGTGGCCAGCAGCGCCTGGGCCTCGATCGGGTCGCCGAGGGTGGTGCCGGTGCCGTGGGCCTCGACGGCGTCGACGTCGGCGCCGGTCAGGCCCGCCCCGGCGAGCGCCGCGCGGATGACGCGCTGCTGCGACGGGCCGTTGGGTGCGGTGAGGCCGTTGCTGGCGCCGTCCTGGTTGACGGCCGAGCCCCGCACCACCGCCAGGACCTGGTGCCCGTTGCGACGGGCGTCGGACAGACGCTCGACCAGCAGCACGCCCACGCCCTCGCCCCAGCCGGTGCCGTCCGCGTCGTCCGAGAAGGCCTTCACCCGGCCGTCGGAGGCGAGGACGCCCTGCTGGCTGAACTCCAGGAAGACACCCGGGGTGGCCATGACGGTGACACCGCCGGTGAGGGCGAGGTCGCACTCTCCGGAGCGCAGCGCCTGGATGGCCTGGTGGAGCGCGACCAGGGACGAGGAGCAGGCGGTGTCGACGGACACGGCCGGGCCCTCCAGGCCGAGGGTGTAGGAGACACGGCCGGACAGGACGCTGGCGGAGCTGCCGGTGGCGACGTAGCCCTGGACGCCTTCGGTGGAGCCGATCAGGAGGTTGGCGTAGTCCTGGCCGTTGGTGCCGATGTACACGCCGGTGCGGCTGCCGCGGAGCGAGGTGGGGGCGATGCCCGCGCGTTCGAGGGCGTCCCAGGAGGTCTCGAGCAGGAGCCGCTGCTGCGGGTCCATGGCCAGGGCCTCGCGCGGCGAGATGCCGAAGAACGCGGGGTCGAACTCGGTGATGGCGTCGATGAATCCGCCTTCCCGGACGCGTGAGGCGCCGGGCCGGTCGGGGTCGTAGTAGTCCTCCAGGCTCCAGCCGCGGTCGCCGGGCAGCGGCGAGATCGCGTCGGTGCCCGCGAGGAGCAGTTCCCACAGGTCGTCCGGGCTGGACACGCCGGCCGGGAAGCGGCAGCCCATGCCGACGATCGCGATGGGCTCGTCACGGTCGTCGGGTGCGGCCGGGCGGGCGGGCGCCTCGGTGGCGTCCGGTGCCCCGGTGAGCTCGGCGTGGAGGTGGGTGGCGAGGGCGGTGGGGTTCGGGTGGTCGAAGACGAGGGTGGTGGGCAGTCGCAGGCCGGTCGCCCCGGCCAGGGAGTTGCGCAGTTCGACGGCGGTCAGGGAGTCGAAGCCGAGTTCCCGGAACGCCTTGCCGGGCAGCACGGCCTCGGCGGAGGCGTGGCCGAGGACGGCCGCCGCCTGGCCGCGGACGAGGTCCAGGATCAGGCGGGTGCCGTCGGCGGGCGTGAGTCCGGCGAGCTGTGCGGCCAGGGCTCCGGTCGGGGTCTCCTCGGCGGGCGCCGACGCTCCACGCGGCGTCTGGAGGGCGCGCCGCACGTCGTCGATGTCGCGGATCAGGGAGATCCGTCCGGTGGCGAGCCGGGCGGGCGCGAGGACGGACCAGTCGACGTCGGCGACGGCCGTGCAGGGCGCACCGGTGGTGACCGACCGCGCCATGACGGCCACGGCGGTCTCGGGGTCCA
>NZ_JACADT010000517.1:0-4024 GCF_013421635.1 Streptomyces sp. UH6
CCCGCGGCACGCTCCGGCACGTCCGGCGGCAGCAGCGCCGCGATGCCCCCCGCCCGCTGGACCAGGCGGTGGTACCCGGACGGCAGCAGCGCGGCGTCCAGCTGCCACGAGCCCCACCGCACCTCCGCCTCCAGGTAGGTGCTGACCCCGATCAGCGGTCGTTCCGGCATGCGGCGCTCCTCCCACGGTTCTGCCGCACACCCTTGTGGGTCCCGTTCACGTTTTCAACCGGAGGGAACCGGAGCCCCAGTGGGCCCGGGCGCCCCGGGAACCCCCGTCGTGCCCTCTTCCCCGGAAAACGTGCAAGCCCCTACGTTAAGGATCCCGGCAGGCCCCAGGGCCTGTGCGAGAGCCTGAAGGAGGATCATCCCCGTGGCCGACCGCACACCCCCGCTCGGCGTGGACGAACTCAAGGGCCTGGTGACCGCCGGCGAGATCGACACCGTGGTCCTCGCCTTCACCGACATGCAAGGACGCCTCCAGGGCAAGCGGTTCGCCGCCCGCTTCTTCCTCGACGAGGTGCTCGACCACGGCACCGAGGGCTGCAACTACCTGCTCGCCGTCGACACCGAGATGAACACGGTCGACGGCTACGCCATGTCCTCCTGGGACCGCGGCTACGGCGACTTCGCCATGTACCCCGACGTCAGCACACTGCGCCGCATCCCCTGGCACCCCGGAACCGCCCTGCTCACCGCCGACCTGGCCTGGTCCGACGGCACCCCGGTGGCCGCCGCGCCCCGGCAGATCCTGCGCCGGCAGCTCGACCGCCTGGCGGCCCACGGGCTCACCGCCAGGGCGGGCACCGAGCTGGAGTTCATCGTCTTCAAGGACACCTACGAGCAGGCCTGGGACGCCGGTTACCGCGGCCTCACCCCCGCCAACCAGTACAACGTCGACTACTCCGTCCTCGGCACCGGCCGGATGGAGCCCCTGCTGCGCCGCATCCGCAACGAGATGGCCGGCGCCGGGATGGTCGTGGAGTCCGCCAAGGGCGAGTGCAACCCCGGGCAGCACGAGATCGCGTTCCGCTACGACGAGGCGCTGACCACCTGCGACCAGCACGCGCTCTACAAGACCGGCGCCAAGGAGATCGCCTCCCAGGAAGGCGTCGCGCTGACCTTCATGGCCAAGTACAACGAACGCGAGGGCAACTCCTGCCACGTCCACCTCTCGCTCTGGGACACCGACGGACGCAGCGTCATGTCCGGCGACGGCGAGGACGGCATGTCGGACACCATGCGGCACTTCCTCGCCGGACAGCTCGCCGCGCTGCGGGAGTTCACCCTGCTGTACGCCCCCAACATCAACTCCTACAAGCGCTTCCAGCCGGGCTCCTTCGCGCCGACCGCCGTCGCCTGGGGCCGCGACAACCGCACCTGCGCACTGCGCGTCGTCGGCCACGGGCAGTCGCTGCGGTTCGAGAACCGGCTGCCCGGCGGAGACGTCAACCCCTACCTCGCGCTGGCCGGGATGATCGCGGCCGGACTGCACGGCATCGACCGCGAGCTCGAACTCCCCGACGCCTGCCCGGGCAACGCCTACGCGGCCGGGTACGAGAGGGTGCCGGGCACCCTCCGGGACGCCGCCGACCTGTGGGAGCACAGCGACGCCGCCCGGGCCGCCTTCGGCGACGAGGTGGTCGCCCACTACCTGAACATGGCCCGCGTCGAGGTCGCCGCCTACGACGCCGCGGTCACCGACTGGGAGCTGCGCCGCTCCTTCGAACGACTCTGAGGAACGGTATGAGCGGGCACCACGAGCTGGAAGTGCTGAACCCGGCCACCGAGGAGGTCGTCGCCACCGTCCCCGGGGCCGGGGAGCGGGACGTCGACGCCGCCGTGCGCCGGGCCGCGGCCGCGCAGACCGGATGGGCCGCCGCGGCGCCCGGCGAACGGGCCCGGCTGCTGCGCCGGTTCGCCGCCG
This sequence comes from Streptomyces sp. UH6, assembly GCF_013421635.1. NCBI lineage: Bacteria > Bacillati > Actinomycetota > Actinomycetes > Kitasatosporales > Streptomycetaceae > Streptomyces > Streptomyces sp. UH6. The sequence goes on from NZ_JACADT010000517.1 coordinate 1,927, forward strand.
TCGTCGACCGGCACACCGAGGAACTCGCGCAGCTGGAGGTCCGCGAGGCCGGACACACGGTGGGCAACGCCCGCTGGGAGGCCGGCAACGTCCGCGACCTGCTCGACTACGCGGCCGGCGGCGTGGAGCGCCTGAACGGCCGGCAGATCCCGGTGCCCGGCGGCATCGACGTCACCTTCCTCGAACCGCTCGGCGTGGTCGGCGTGATCGTGCCGTGGAACTTCCCGATGCCCGTCGCCGCCTGGGGGTTCGCCCCCGCGCTCGCCGCGGGCAACGCGGTGGTCGTCAAGCCGGCCGAGACCACCCCGCTCACCGCGCTGCGCCTCGCCGAACTGGCCCTGGAGGCGGGACTGCCCGAGCACCTGCTCCAGGTGCTCCCCGGGCGGGGGGACGTCGCGGGTGAGGCGCTGGTCCGCCACCCCGGCGTGGCCAAGATCGTCTTCACCGGCTCGACCCGGGTCGGCAAACGCGTCATGGCCCTCTGCTCCGACCAGGTGAAGCGCGTCACCCTGGAACTCGGCGGCAAGAGCCCCAACATCGTCTTCGCCGACGCCGACCTGGAGGCCGCCGCGGCGGCCGCCCCGATGGCGTTCCTCGACAACGCGGGCCAGGACTGCTGCGCCCGCACCCGCGTCCTGGTCCAGCGCCCGGTGTACGACCGGTTCCTGGAGCTGCTGGAACCGGCGGTGCGGTCCGTCCGGGTGGGCGACCCCGCCGACGGGCGGACGCAGATGGGCCCGCTGATCTCCCGCGCCCAGCTGGAGCGGGTGCGCTCCTACGCGGACGGCGCCGGGCCGGCGATCCGCGGCAAGGCGCCCGAGGGGCCCGGGTTCTGGTTCCCGCCGACCGTGCTCACCGACGTGGCGCCGGACGCCCCGGCGGCCCGCGAGGAGATCTTCGGGCCGGTGGCGGTGGTCCTGCCCTTCGAGGACGAGGCGGACGCCGTCCGGCTCGCCAACGACACCGAGTACGGGCTCTCCGGCTCCCTGTGGACCCGTGACGTGGGCCGCGCCCTGCGGGTCTCCCGGGCCGTACGGGCGGGCAACCTGTCGGTCAACTCGCACTCCAGCGTCCGCTACTGGACCCCGTTCGGCGGCTTCGCCGGCTCCGGCATCGGCCGGGAACTCGGCCCCGACGCGCTCACCGCCTTCACCGAGACCAAGAACGTCTTCATCAGCACGGAGGACTCCGCCCCATGAGCGACACCAGTCAGCAGCCCGTCTGCCGCCGCCTCGTCGGCCGCACCGCCGTCGTCACCGGCGCGGGCAGCGGCATCGGCCTGGCCTCCGTGCGGCGGCTCGCCGCCGAGGGCGCCCACGTGGTCTGCGGCGACATCGACGCGACCGCGGGCAAGGCCGCGGCCGAGGAGGTGGGTGGGACCTTCGTCAAGGTCGACGTCACCGACCCCGAGCAGGTCGAGGCGCTGTTCCGCACCGCCCACGAGACCTACGGATCGGTCGACGTCGCCTTCAACAACGCCGGCATCTCCCCGCCGGACGACGACTCCATCCTGGACACCGGCCTGGAGGCGTGGAAGCGGGTCCAAGAGGTCAACCTGACCTCCGTGTACCTCTGCTGCAAGGCCGCCATCCCCTACATGCGGCGTCAGCGCAGGGGCTCCATCATCAACACCGCCTCCTTCGTCGCCCGGATGGGCGCGGCCACCTCGCAGATCTCCTACACCGCCTCCAAGGGCGGCGTGCTCGCCATGTCCCGGGAGCTCGGGGTGCAGTTCGCCCGGGAGGGCATCCGGGTCAACGCGCTGTGCCCCGGACCGGTCAACACCCCGCTCCTGCGGGAGCTGTTCGCCAAGGACCCGGAGCGCGCCGCGCGCCGTCTGGTGCACATCCCGGCGGGCCGGTTCGCCGAGGCCGAGGAGATCGCCGCCGCCGTCGCCTTCCTCGCCAGCGACGACTCCTCCTTCGTCAACGCCTCCGACTTCCTGGTGGACGGCGGCATCTCGGGCGCGTACGTCACGCCCCTGTAGGGACGGAGGTGTACGGTCCCGGGCATATGGGACACGTGAAGTGCCGACGCCTGTTCGTCCGGGCCGCCCGGACCCTCGCCGTGGCCACCACCCTGGTGGCCACGGCGGTTC
>NZ_JACADT010000518.1:0-4018 GCF_013421635.1 Streptomyces sp. UH6
ACGGTCTGCACGGCCGCCGGGACGTCACCGTCGATGGTGCTGGCGGGGACTTCGAGGATGTCCGCGCTGACGGTGTTCGGGTTGGGGGCGGGGAGGGTGCGCCAGTCGAGGTGGAAGAGGGAGTCGTTGGTGGGGGTGGTGTCGAGCTGTTCGGCCGTGACGGGGCGCAGGGTGAGGGTGTCGATGCGGCCGAGGGGGGTGCCGGTGGCGTCGGCCAGGTCGAGGGCGATCCCGCCGCCAGGGTTGGTGGTGATGCGGGTGCGCAGGACGGGTGAGCCGACCGCGGTCAGCTGGACGCCGCTCCAGGCGAAGGGCAGGCCGGGGCCGTCGATTCCGGTGGGCAGGCCGCTGATGCCGATGGCGTGGAGGGCGGCGTCCAGCAGGGCGGGGTGGATACCGAAACGGCCGGCTTCCGTCCACGCCTCCTGCGGCAGGGCGACCTCCGCGAACACCTCCTGGCCTCGGCGCCACACGCCGCGCAGGCCCTGGAACACCGGGCCGTAGCCGTAGCCGAGCTCGGTCATGGTGTCGTACATGCCGTCCACGGAAACGTGCTTTGCCCGGCGCGGCGGCCACTCGGTCAGTGGAGTGTTGGCCTGCGCCACGGCAGGGGCGACGAAGCCGGAGGCGTGCAGGGTCCAGATGTCGCTGTCGTCACCCGCGGGCGCGGAGTGGACGGTGACCGGACGGCGTCCGCTGTCCTCGGCCGCGCCGACCACCACCTGCAGGCTCACCCCGCCACGCTCGGGCAGGACCAGCGGGGATTGCAGGGTGAGGTCGTCCAGGACGCCGCAACCGAGGCGGTCACCGGCGTGCAGGGCCAGTTCCACGAACGCGGTCCCCGGCAGCAGCACCGTCCCGAAGATCGCGTGATCGGCCAGCCAGGGATGCGTGTCCAGCGAGAGCCGGTTGGTGAGGACGAGTCCGTCGCCGTCGGCGAGCAGCACCTCGGCACCCAGCAAAGGGTGCTCAGCCGTGCGGAGGCCGAAGCCGGTGACGTCACCGATCGAGCCCCGGACGGACTCAGGCCAGTACCGCTCGTGCTGGAAGGCGTAGGTGGGGAGGTCGATCTGCCGGGCGTTGGTGCCGGCGTAGTAGGCGGTCCAGTCGACGGTGGAGCCGTGGGTGTGCAGTTCGGCGAGAGCGGTGACGACGGCGTCGGTCTCGGCCCGGTTCTTCCGCAACGCCGGCACGAACGCGGCCTCGGCCGCCGTCTCCTGGGCCATGGCGGACAGAACCCCACCCGGACCCAGCTCCAGATAGGTGCTCACGCCCTGGGCGTCGAGGTGGCGGATACCGTCGGCGAACCGGACGGCCTGACGGACGTGGTTGACCCAGTAGTCGGCCGTCAGCAGCTCCTCACCCGCGACGGTGCCGGTGAGGTTGGAGACGATCGGGATCCGCGGGGCCTGGAAAGTGGCCGCCTGCACGACCTGCCGGAACTCCTCCAGCATCGGCTCCATGCGCGGCGAGTGGAACGCGTGGCTGACCCGCAGCCGCTTCGACTTCTCGAAAAGCTCGGCAATCGCGGTGACTTCGTCCTCGTCGCCGGAGATGACGACGGAGGTGGGTCCGTTGAGGGCGGCGATGGACACGTTGTCGGTGAGCAGGGGCAGGACCTCGTCCTCGGTCGCCTGCACGGCGACCATCGCCCCACCCTCCGGCAGAGCCTGCATCAACCGGCCCCGCGCAGCCACCAGAGCAGCCGCGTCCTCCAGCGACCAGACGCCCGCGACGTGCGCGGCGGCCAACTCACCGATCGAGTGGCCCAGCAGATAGTCAGGCGTGACACCCCAGTGCTCCACCAGCCGGAAGAGGGCCACCTCGACCGCGAACAGACCGGCCTGGGTGTAGACGGTGCGGTCGAGGAGGTCCGACTCGGGGTCGAAGACCAGTTCCTTGACCGGCCGGTCCAGGTGCTTGTCCAGCTCCGCGCAGACCGCGTCGAACGCGTCCGCGAACACCGGGAACGCCTCGTACAGCTCCCGGCCCATCCCGGCCCGCTGCGAGCCCTGGCCGGAGAACAGGAACGCCGAACGCCCTCCCCCGACCACACCCGACACCACACCCGCCGCCGAACGCCCCTCGGCCACCGCGCGCAGCAGATCCTCACGGTCCTCGCCGAAGACCACCGCACGGTGGTCGAACAGGGTTCGCGCGGACACCAGGGACCAGCCCACGTCCACCGGCGAGACGTCACCCGTAGCCAGCGGCAGCAGACGCTCCGCCTGGCCCGCCAGAGCCTCCGGCGACTTTGCCGACAGCACCCACGGCACCACCGGCAGCACAGCCGCCGGCTCCTCCGCCCCGGCGACCGGCTCGGGCTCGGGCTCGGCGGACTCCAGGATGATGTGGGCGTTGGTGCCGCTGATGCCGAACGACGACACACCCGCACGGCGCGGACGCTCACCCGTCTCCGGCCACTCCCGCGCCTCCGTCAGCAGCTCCACCGCGCCGGCCGACCAGTCGACCTTCGACGACGGCTCGCCGACGTGCAGAGTCGCGGGCAGCAGACCGTGGCGCATCGCCATGACCATCTTGATCACGCCGCCGACGCCCGACGCGGCCGCGGCATGCCCGATGTTGGACTTGATCGAGCCGAGCCACAGCGGCCGCCCGTCCTCCGGACGCTCCTGGCCGTACGTCGCCAGCAGCGCCTGGGCCTCGATCGGGTCACCCAGCGTCGTGCCGGTGCCGTGGGCCTCGACGGCGTCGACGTCGGCACCGGTCAGACCCGCCCCGGCGAGCGCCGCGCGGATGACGCGCTGCTGCGACGGCCCGTTCGGCGCCGTGAGCCCGTTGCTCGCACCGTCCTGGTTGACGGCCGAACCCCGCACCACCGCCAGCACCTGGTGCCCGTTGCGGCGCGCGTCCGACAGACGCTCGACCAGCAGCACGCCGACGCCCTCGGACCAGCCGGTGCCGTCCGCCTCGTCGGAGAAGGACTTGCAGCGGCCGTCCGTGGCCAGACCGCGCTGACGGCTGAACTCGACGAAACCGGTCGGCGTCGCCATCAGAGCGACACCGCCCGCCAACGCCATCGTGCACTCGCCGCTGCGCAGCGCCTGGACGGCCAGGTGCAGGGCGACCAGGGACGACGAGCAGGCCGTGTCGACCGTGATGGCCGGGCCCTCCAGGCCCAGGACGTAGGCGACGCGGCCGGAGAGCACGCTGGTGGCCATGCCGGTCAGCAGGTGGCCCTCGGTGCCCGTGCTGTCGGCGGTGCCGGAGAGATCGGCGCCGTAGCCGGAGGCGGACGCGCCGGCGAAGACGCCGACGCGGTGGCCGCGGACGGAGGCGGCGTCGATGCCGGCCCGCTCGAAGACCTCCCAGGACGCCTCCAGCATCAGCCGCTGCTGCGGGTCCATCGCCAGCGCCTCGCGCGGCGAGATGCCGAAGAAGCCGGCGTCGAAGCCGGGGGCGTCGTGCAGGAAGCCGCCGTCGCGGACGTAGGAGGTGCCGGGCGTCTCGGGGTCGGGGTCGTAGAGGGCGTCGAGGTCCCATCCGCGGTCGGTGGGGAACGGCGTGATGCCGTCGCCGCCGGACTCCACGAGCCGCCACAGGTCGTCGGGGCCGGCCACGCCGCCGGGATAGCGGCAGGCCATGCCGACGATGGCGATCGGCTCGTCGTCGGCGGCTCCCGCGGCGCCCGCCTCGGAGCGGGACGCGGTGGCGGCCTCCGCCGGGAGGAGCTCGGACTCCACGAACCGGGCCAGCGCGGCCGGGTTGGGGTGGTCGAAGACGAGGGTGCTGGGCAGGGCGATGCCCAGCTCGCGGGCGAGCCGGTTGCGCAGGTCGACGGCGGTGAGCGAGTCGAAGCCCAGGTCGCGGAAGGCGCGGTCGGGCCTGATCTCCGTGGTGTCGCCGTGACCGAGGACCGCGGCGGCGGCCTCACGGACGCGTCGCACCAGATGGTCCGCGCGGTCGGCGGGGGACAGCGCGGCGAGCTGGTCGCGCAGCCGGGTGCGGGCGTCGTCGGCCTCGGGCGAGTCGTCCTGCCCGGTGGTCGCGGAGGCGA
>NZ_JACADT010000519.1:0-4009 GCF_013421635.1 Streptomyces sp. UH6
TTCGCCCGGCGGGTCCGGGCACGTACCGCGCCGAGGACGTGCCCGGGTGCCGCCGACAGCTCGTCGAGGCCGAAATCGGGGGGCCGTTCCGTCACGGGCCGGGCAGGATGCTCCCTGTGAACCATGTCCTGTGCGGGCTCGCCGCCAATGCGGCGCTGCCGTCCGACCTGGTCGACCGGCTGACGGCGATCGCGGACGCCGACATCGCCGCGGAGCTGGCCCGTCGCGCGGACCTCGGCCGTGCGCAGGCGCTCGAGCTGGCCTCACGCGTGGCGGAGAGCGCTGTGTGGCTGGCGTACGCCGGGCGGCTGACCGCCGCCGACGTCGATCCCGTGGCTCAGCCGGAGGCTGCGCTCGCCCTGCTCGACGGGGGCGCCGGCCGCCCGGAGTGGGCACGTCTGCTCGCGGCGGATCCGGTCGTCGAACGCCGGGAGAAGCTGGCCGCCTGCTCCGCCCTTCCGCCCGATGTGGTGGAGACGCTCGCCGCGGACTCCGACGCACGGGTCGTGGCGGAGCTCGCCCTGTGGACGACGCCGGAAGTGGCCGCCAGGCTCGCGGGGCATCCGCATGCCGCGGTCCGCAGAGCGGTCGCGGCCAACGAGGCGACGCCCCCGGCCGTGCTGGCGGCGCTGCTCACCGGCGAAGGGCTGCCTCCCGCGCGGCGGTGCCTGGTCTGCGACCGGGAAGGGAGCCCGTTCGTCCACGATCCGCACTGCTCGCGGCTCGACTGCGATCTGCTGCCGGGCGCCTCCTGCGACGGCTCCCACGAGTCCACCGTGCACGACATCCGGCAGGCGGCGCTGCGGAACCCGGTCACACCCACCGAAGCCGTCGTCGGTTTCGTGGACCATCCCTCCCTGCTGCTGCGCTGGGCACTCGCCGCCCGCCCCGGCCTGCCGTCGCAGGTGTGCGAACAGCTCGCCGTGGACCCCTGCCCGGGGGTTCGCGCCGATCTCGCCGAGAATCCGGCGATCGACGACGCCACGATCCGCGTCCTGGCCGGCGACCGTGACCGCGGCGTCCGGCGCGGGCTCGCCCACAACCCCCACGTGCCGCTCGACGTGCTCACCGGCCTGGCCGGAGCCGCCAAGGTCGGCGCCACCCTTCTGCCGCGGATCGCCGCCGCCTTGCCCGACGAGGTCGAGGTGCTGGCCCGGTCGCCGGACCCGGCCGTGCGGATGCTGGTGGCCCAGCGACGCGATCTGCCGCCCGCGACACGCGACGCACTGGCCGCCGACCCCGACGCGAAAGTGGTCAAGTCCGTCGCGCCGCACCCGGGCCTGTCCGAGGCCCGGCTGCGGGCCATGGCCGACCGGCACGGAGTCCGGGTCGTCGCCAGGATCGCGGCCAACCCGGACGCCACTCCGGCGCTGCTGGAGGACCTGACCCGGCACGGGCCTTCGGTACGCAAGGCGCTCCGCGAGGTCGCCCGGCATCGCCGTGCGACGGCCCCGGCGCTGGTGGCCTGTCTGACGGACGGACAGGCGAGGCCCTTGGCCGCCCGCCATCCCGCCCTGCCGCCGTCGGTCATCGTGGAGCTGCTCGCGGACACCGACGGACAGGTGGCGGCAGCGGCGGCCGCCAACCCGTCCCTGCCGCTCACCGTGATGTCGGATCTGGTGTCCCGGCTGTGAGCACCCCGCCCACCGGCTGACGGCCGGGCCCGGAGCGCGGCAGCTTCGGCTACAGCTCGAACTCCAGGTGCTCGATGTCCGTGAACCGGACCTCCTCCAGGCTGCCGGCGCGGCGGCCGCCGTCCTGGAAGTAGACCTCCTTGAGTGCCTCGGCGGCGATCTGCTGGAGCTGCTGGTCGGCCGCGCCGGCCTCCTGGGCGTCGAAGAGGCGGGCGGCGTACCGCGGGGGGAGGGCGACGGTCAGGTGCCGGACGCGGTCCTGGTCCGTCGACCCGATCGGGGCGGTGTAGCCCATGCGGGCCCGGGTGTCGATGACGATGCCGTCGGTGGTGGCCGCCCGCTGCCGGGCCCTTGCCCGGACCCGGGGCTGCCACCGCTTCTTCACCTCGTGCTCGAGGCGCGCCGCGAGGTCCGGGCGGGGCTTCCTGATCTGGTCCTTCACGTACCGTTCGACGGTGCGCCGGGAGACGCGCAGCGTCCGGGCGACCTCCCTCGTCCCTTTCATCTGCCGGACCAGGTAGCGCATCTGCGCGCCCGCGGTCCTGGGCGCGGGGCGGGTGAACGCCTTCTGCACCGCGGCCTCCAGGCCCTCCCCGAACATGCTCATCGCCTGACCTCTCCCCTACTCGCCGTTGTCGGCGTCGGTGACGGTGCCGTCCTTGATGTACCGGGCGAGGTTGAGTTCCGGCGCGTCGAACCGCTCGCGGACCTCCTCGCCCCACAGCAGGGGCTGGGTGCCTTCGTGCTTGACCAGGCCGGGGTTGACGCCGAGCTTGAACCCGCCGGGCAGCGGTCTGCCCTCCCGGTAGGGCAGGAAGTCCAGCGGGCCGGTGCCGCCGGCCGCGTAGACCACGCAGTCGGAGAGGACCGCGACCGGGTACTGCCCGGTGAACGCGGCATGCCTGACGATCTTGCGGTGCAGGTTGATCCGCGTGCGGGAGATGACCGCCGCGCGGATGTCGGGCCGCCACGTCGGCCGGGCCAGGGCGCGCCACGGTTCTCCGGGCCGCCAGCCCTCCCCCCGCGGCCGCTCGCGGAGCTTGCCCAGGCCGCCCTTCACGGTCGCCTTGACCGCCGAGACGACGATCGCCAGCTCCGGGTCGCGCTCCTTGCAGCCGTCCATCGCGGCGAGGAAGTCGGCCGGAGGCATGTCCGGGTGGACGCCGAGGTCGGCCATCGTGGCCAGGTAGGCGTCCCGCAGCCGCTGGTACCAGCCGTCCAGGTAACGGCCGTTGTCGTGGCGCACCCATGCCTCCAGCGGCCGGACCTCGTAGCCGAGTTCCACCGCGTACGCCACGGTCGGCGTCGCGTACCAGGCCGGTCCCTCGGGGCGCTCGCCCTTCGGCGTGAACGGGCTGGGCAGCAGGCCGGCGTCCAGACGCACCCACTCCTTGCCGGTCTTCACCCGGGACAGGTCGACGTGGGAGAGGTCCACCAGCCATGAGCCGGGCAGCTTCGGGTCGAAGACCGGGTTCCGCACGTGGGTGGGCGCGCCGAGGCCGACGTTCAGGCCGTTGGCGCCGGCGGCGAAGGCCATGTTCACGTCGATGCCGACCAGGTGCCGCAGCGTGCACTCCACGTCGGTCATCGGGCGCGCCCAGTCGTACGCCTCTTCGAACAGCTTCTCCGCCGGACCACGGACATGGAACCGCGGGAGATCCCTGAGCACGGGGTGCCCGTCGGGGGCCTCGCACGGAGCCGGGTCGACCGGGTCCTTGCCCAGGGAACCGGGGTTGTGCTCGGAGTGCCGCTTCCCTGTCCCATCGGGTGCGGAGGCCCGGGTCGGCGGGTGCAGGGCGGTCATCAGCTCCAGTCCCGTCACGGCGGTGGAGCCGCGCGGCGTCATGACCCGGGAGGCGTACACGCCCAGCACGCGGGCGAGTTCCGCGGGCGGGAGCTGTGCGGCGTGGCCCCAGTGCCGGGAGTCGAGCGCGTGCCACGCGGGGATGCACAGCTGCACGCAGGCCCGCTCCGGACCGGTCGCGGGGCGGTAGATCCGGGCCCACGGCCCGAACCCGCGCTTCGTCAGTCTCCACTCCGCGCGGGTGAGCTGCTTGACCACCCTGTGGCTCTCGGGGAGGCGCCCGGCGAGCCGTTCCTCGTCGGTGAGGGCCGTCGGCAGGCCGTAGCGCTCCAGCGCGGCCTCGGTGAGCACGAGCAGCGGGTCGGCGTCCTTGCCCGGCCCGGACAGCTTCGGCTGTCCGAGCCGCGCCTCGGTGAGCGTCCACTCCACCAGGGCCGGAAGGGTCCTGGCGGGCACGTCCAGGACCAGGCCGCCGGTGCAGTACGCGAGGACCTGCCCGTCCTCGGCGTCGACGACCGCCAGCGGACCGTTCGCGAACCGCGGATCGGTGCCGCCGTCCGCGGGAGTGGCG
>NZ_JACADT010000052.1:0-14297 GCF_013421635.1 Streptomyces sp. UH6
GCGCGCCGAGATCATCACTCGAACCACGCGAATCACGCTGCAGGGTCGACAGCGTCTGCGCACCCATGTCGAACTTCATGAACTCTCCCCCGGTCGGATCACCGCCAAGACCGTTCCCCGCCCACCGTGGCAGCCCACTCATCCGCATCGCCCGGCAGCGGGTCGTGCATTCACAGTCGACATTAATCACTGACGCAGCACAACTCGACCCAGTTGCAGTCACTTTGGCCATTCAGGCGGTCGTGTCTGCGACGGTACGCACCCCCGGCGGCGACTGGGCCGGACGGGGCGGCGTCGACCGGGGAAGGTCTGGGAGCATCCCGCCATGTACTTCGACGACGCCGCGGCCCTGACCCGTACCTGCGCGGAACGGCTGGGTGGGACGGCTGGTGGGCAGTTCGCCGCCATGGCCCGCCGCGGCTTCCGGTTGCTCCGTGCGACGGCCGACGGACCTGCGGCCACCGGCGGGTGCCGGCTCGGCGGACCCGCCCTCCTCGAGCCGGGGACAATGTGGCCGGAATCGAACGGTGTTCCCCTGTCCCTGCACGCCGTTCTGGACACCGACGCCCTCGCCGCATGGCTGGGCGACGAGCTGCCCGTGCGCCCCGGCCTGCTCAACTTCTTCCACCTCGACCCGGACGTGCCGTACGAGGAGTACCGCCTGCTGGACGTGTACGCACCCACCGTGTGCCGCGTCATCGCCGCCGCCCCGGACCGGGCGGCGGAAAGGACGGCACCCGCGCCCGCGAGGTCGTACCCGGCGACACCCGTCCACGCGGCGGAGGTCACCATGCTCCCGGACTGCTGGGACGTCCAGGACGACGACCTGGCGTTCGACAGCGAGCAGCACTGGGGAGCGGCCTCGCTCGTCCTCGACCGGATGCAGGACCTCGACGGCAACACCGCGGGCAGCCACTGCGCCTTCGGCTGGCCGGACACCTCGCACACGCTCCAGGTCTCCTCCCGCGACGCCGACGGCCCCGCCGTCCACCTGCTCCAGCTCGCCGAGGACCCGGAACTCGGCTGGGGATGGGGAGACGCCGGAACCCTGTACTTCACGATCCCTCGCGCGGCCCTGTCCGCCGGCGACTTCGGCCGGGCGACGGCCCGGACCCTCTGCTGCTGATCCCCCTGGACGCGGACATACCTCCGCCGGCACCCACCGTCCGGCACCGCCAGGCCCTAATCGGGTACGCCCGGCATGCCCCACCAAGCGGCTCGGTCACCGACTTCGGCGTTCGGACAGGCCTGGCGCCATGCCGTGAGGGCCGGCGCGCGGCCGGGGCGTCCGAAGAGGAATCGCCCCTTGTGCACCCGCAGGCGGAGCGTCGCCTGGTCGAGCACGTTGTCGTGGATGACGAGGGCGCGGGTGACGCGCCGGGCGTCGTGCTCGCTGATCCGTCCGCCGACGCGTCGAAGACGGATTTTCGCGGGGCCGTCGGCCTCACCCGCCACGATGCGTGCCTCGACCAGACGCCCCCGGTCCCACACCCAGTACACGATCTCCGCGATCAGGTAGAGGGCACCCGCGTAGAGGGCCCATACGGCGTGCGAGGCCACCAACAACAGCAGCGCGAGGAAGCCGAGGACACCGGCCGTCACGCCAAGACGCCACAGCCGCGGAACCATCTGCATGCCTTTGTCGCGCGCGTCCCAGAGCAGGTCCTCGCCGGCAGCCATGCCGCCATCATGGGCCTTGCGCCTCACCGTGAGAAGCCCACGGTCCCAAGACGGCCCAGACCCGCCAACGCACCGACCCCGTAATCGACTTCGCCACCGCTCCGTTCACGTCGTCCGCCTGATCCGGACAAGGAGCAGGGCAGGCGCGCCCCAGCGATCGGCGTACGTCAGCATGGGCTGCCGGGCGGGAAAAGTGGCGGCCCGGCAGGGGTGCTCGATCGGGGAGGGTGGGGTGGCCGTGGAGCAGCGCGAAGACCAGATCTTGGCTGAGGAGCTTGCTGCTCTTGGCGCGGCGGGCGGGGCCAGTGGTCGCTTGGTCCGGGTGGTGGCCAAGCTGATGCGGAAGGTCGTCCACGAGATCGACCTGCTTGTTCCCTTGCCGTTCGACGACGCGTTGGAGCGCGTCTCCGGTGTGCTCGGGAGGGCGGGCCGCGTAGTCGACACCACGCCCCTCGGCTCTGGCGAGGACGAGACGATCCGCGTCGTCACCGGCGGCGGTGCCGGCGGTCTGAATCCCGTGGTGGTGACCGCGCGCGTACTCAAGGCCGACGAGGACAGCTCGGAAGTCTGGCTTCGTGCGGCTGCCAAAGAGGGCCTGATCAGGCAGCGAGCCGGAGAGGAGACCGCCGTCCGTCTCGCCGCCCAGCTGAGCAAGGCAACCGGAGCGGACAGGGCCTGAGGCTTGGGTGGGTGCCCTCCTGCTCCTACAGCTCCGGCCAGGTGTGCGGCTCCATGTAGACGTGAAACCCGCGGAAGAACCAGTCCGCCAGGTCCGTCAGCCTTTCTGTGCACGCGGTGTAGTAGTCCTCGGGCTCCGGGCGGGGGAAATTGGGGTGCCCCGTCCACGCGGGGACCTCCGTGGCGACCGCGTAGTACCCCTCTGCCAGCCATCGGGGCAGCTCCTCAGCCTCCTGCAGTCGTTCGCAGACGGCGCGCATGGCCTTCTCCAGGCGGGAGAAGGCGTCCCGGTCCCAGAACAGATCGCACCGGAGCTGCAGCAGGAAGCTTCCCGGCTCGCTGTCGAATTCGTGCCGCAGGGTTTTCAGGGCATGGTCCATGGCGGGCATGCTGCCAGGTCCGCCACCCGGGAGACGTGGGAGGAGTAGCCGCTGAGAGGCATTCGAAGCGGCTGAGGGGCGGTGGTCGATCGACCGCCGCCCCTCGATGCTGTACCGCGTTGAACCGCGCCCGACGTGCGCTAACAGCACCGGCAGGTGCTTCCGCAGCTCGAACACGGTGACATCGGACCGGTACTCGATCCACTCCTGCCGCTTGTTGCGGAGGAAGAGACGCGGGGCTTTCACGGCCTGCGGAGACGGCGGCCACCACGCCTCTGACCTGCAGTTCAGTCGTCGGCGGTGGTCGACGTTTGTCGCCCTTGACCCACCTCGCACGGCCCAGAGACGGCCCAGGAACGCGGTTGCTCGGGGGAGCCACGCCGACCACAAGGCGCCGGGCCGCAGGCACTCATCGGCCTGAGCGGGTGGGGTCCCTCGTCGGTCGGGCAGCTCCGCCTTACCCGGGTTCTCCGAGGGGCGCCAAGGCTCACCCCGTGACGCTTGCGCTCGGCCTTGGCGCCCCTCGGAGGTTCCGGGTACGCCCGCAGGGTGCACGGCCGGCGAGGGACCCCGCCCGCGACCCGCCAGAGCACCACGCCGGGGGCGCTCCTCAGAGAGAGGGCCGGGGTTTGGGGCGGAGCCCCAAGCACGAACCGCATACGGCTCCGGAGGGCGGTTGATCTCTTGGCATCGGCGCAGGTCAGCGGGTTGCTGGATGCTTGCCTGGCTTCCCCCGTCCACGGATGGTCCACAGTTGGCCAGCTATCAGGAGCTCGTCCCGCGGACAGTAGCCGTGGTCTCCGCTGCCGCGCCGCTGTCAGATGCGAGCCATCGCCGGACGCGGCCGTGCACCATCGTTGTATTCGCCGTTTGCGGAACAGCCCCGCCGGTGGGACTTCCCAGGCTTCATCCGGCCGATCGGCCCAATGCCACCAGACATGACCCCCGGGACAGTTCCAGACCACCCGGCAGATCCGCTGCCCATCGTCCTCCCGCGTGCAGAGCACCAGGCCGCCGTTCCTCGTGGGCTGGTTGCACTCGGGGCAGGCTGGGGTCTGGGAGCTAACGCGGGGCACCCTACTCGCGAGGCTGTTGTTGCAGGTCGCGGTAACCATATGCGACATCATCGCGCAGCCACACGCAAGTGTGTCAGACTGCGAGCCACGGAGAACAAGCGGGGCGGACACGACTATGACCACTGAAATGCATGTTTCTATCACTCCACGCGGAATGAGTGTCCAGGAAGCCTATCGGCTATTCAGGGACGATTCGCTGCTCGTCAATCGACGTTATCAGCGGAAGCTGGTTTGGGCGGTCGCCGAAAAGCAGCTCCTAATTCGAAGCATCCTGGACGGGTATCCGATCCCTCTTATTCTCCTCGCCGAACGTCCTGAGATACACGGGGCAGGCAAGTATGAGATTATCGACGGGATGCAACGACTCGACGCCATTTTCTCATTCATTGAACAGCGCTTTGATTATGAGGGGATGTATTTCGACTTGAATCAAAGCGCTCGCGCTCGTCAGGCTGCTAATGCGGGGTCGTTTTCGCCGGCAGAGGTTTTGACAATTTTGTCGGCCGAGCAGTGCGCCAATATACTTGACTATCAGTTGGCGGTCACGATTTTCCCGACGCAGACCGAGAAGCAAATCACCGAAGTTTTTAGCAGGATCAATTCGAACGGGCGTCAATTGAGCGTCCAAGAGAAACGTCAAGCAGGCATGCTGAATCCGTTCTCGGAGACAGTTCGATCCGTAGCGAGCTCCCTGCGCGGCGATGTCTCAGAAGACGTTCTGCTGCTGCATGACATGCCTAGCATTTCCGTCGATTCCGCCCGAGAGAGACAGCAATACGGAGTAAAAGCCGAAGATACTCTGTGGATCCGTCACGGAATCTTGAATGTTAAGCAGTTGCGTGAAGGTGACGACGAGCAGATGGTCGCAGATATTGCGGCTTCCATTCTTTTTGGTGAACCTTTTGCAGCTAGCAAGGAGGCATTCGACGAACTCTATGATCCTCGGAACGAAAAGTATCGCCGGGCTGAGCGCGACCTTTCCGTATACGGAATCAGGCGGCTTGAATCCGAGATCCAAACCACTTTCTCGGTCCTGTCTGAAGTAATCGACAGCGAGCTGGAGGCTCCCAACGGGCTGAGGAACCTAGTCCGTTCGGGAGGGTCGAATCCGATCCGTACGCCGTTCTACGCGATCTTCATGGCATTCTTCGATTTGATTGTCAAGCAGCAAAAGTCGCCGGATGATTATGCTGGAATTGTTGCCGCACTCAGGAACGTGGGTCAGCGACTCAAGAGCGGGCGACACTACATTTCGACCGAAGATCGGGTGACGAATATCGATACCGTCACCGGATTGATTCAGCGACATTTCGTGTCGAAGACTCCCCCAGTCTTTGGGCATGGCCCCGGATTGGCGCTCGATTTCGAGAATTCACTTAGAAGGTCTCGCATCGAAACAAGCCGCTATGAATTCAAGCAGGGGCTTCTTCGGTTGGATGCTCGACGGGACTGGGATGATTCGATCATCGGGCGACTCGCTGAAACCATCTGCGCCATTGCCAACATAAAGCCTGGGGTGGACGGTTACCTGTATCTCGGAGTCGCGGATGAGGAGAAGGATGCCCGTCGGGTCGCGTCCCTAGATTCTGTCACCCCTGTCTCCGTGGGGCCGCATCACGTGGTCGGGATTGACAGGGAGGCGAAGGTCAAGAAGATGTCGCTAGACAATTACGTGCAGCGATTTGTCTCTCACATTGCGCGGGCTGGCCTTAGCGAGCCGCTTGCGACTCAAATTCTTTCCCATGTAGACACGATCGAATACAAAGGATTTTCAGTCATTCGCATTCTGATTCCCGGACAGGGCGATCTGTCATATTGTAATGATGCCGTTTTTGTGCGTCGCGGGTCCTCCACCGAAAAAGTGGAGGATGTCAAGCAGGTTGTTGCCCTCGGGAAGCAGTTCGCTTAGATGGCATGCGGATCGCTCGTGTGCTCCTCAAACAAGGACGTAGAGGGCTGCGGTACGGACCCCGGCCGGGCTGGAGCGGGGCGGAGACAAGAGCGCAGGCCCGGCCGGCGGCCGGGCCGCGTGCGGGGAGCGGAGCGAGCCGCCTTGATGGAGTAGAGAAAGTCTGACCCCGGTGTTGGTTGATCTTGTGTCCGCCAACTGCTTGGTGAGGGTCCCGGGGTCTCAGTGCTGTGGTTCTCCGAGTACAGCGCAGGCTGCTGCGAGGCGCTCCTTGGCCTCCTGGACCCAGTTTTCGTTCAGGTCGACGGGTACGGAGACGACGATCTGGCTGCTGGTCCCGTCGTGCACTTCGATGACGTAGGGGTCTTCGCCTATCAGACGGAGGTAGGCCGTTTCTCCTTCGTGGGGCCAGTCGGCCATGAAGGGGTCATCCGGGGTGAACTGGTCCGCGGAGTCTTCCAGCAGGTTCAGGAGCTCTCGCAGGTGGGCGAGGTCCTCTGAGTCGAAGCCGAGGTGGACGCTGCCGTTCACGAAGCCGCTCGTCACCGTGACTTCCGCGTCGTAGTAGCGGATTCCCTGCGACTGGAGGCTGGGCGTGGTCGAACGCAGGCGGACGCTGACGCCCTGACTTGGGTCGGTCAGCCGGATGAGTTCTACGGCGTCGGTTGTGGCATCAGTTCCCATGGCGTGAATGTACGTTGCGCCATCGAAGGACTGTGAGGGTCTGGACGCGGCCTGCAGGTTGAGTGCGAGAGCAGGGCCGGCGGTAGAACCCGGTGTCCGTCTCAGGCGTCGAAGTCGTACTCGAGGATGTAGGCCGCGGAGTCGAGGGTCATGCGGTTGACCTCGACGGGGTGGCCTTCCTCGGCGAACGCGGTGCGGGTGATGAGGATGACCGGGGTGCCCATGGAGAGGTTGAGGCGTTCGGCCTCTGCGGCCAGGGGCATCCGGGAGCGGAGCTCTTCGCGGAAGTGGACCGGCTTGTGGCCGAGTTCGGCCAGGCGGGCATAGGTGCCGCCGGGGCCGGTGTCGTCCTGGGTGATGGCGGAGCCGGCGACGATGGCCGCGGGGAGGTAGGAGCGGGCCAGGAGGACGGGCTTGCCGTCCAGGACGAAGCGGCGGCTGCGAACGCAGACCGGAGAGCCGGGCTCGACGTCCAGAGCGAGGGCAATGTCCTCCGCGGCTTCTTCCTCGGTGACTTCCAGCTGGTCGACGGTAAGGTCGCGGTTCTCGGTGTCCGTGGACCAGATCGACTTGCCTGATCCCCACTGCCGCTCGGACAGTCGCTGGATGCCGCGGCGCCGAATCGGGTGAAAGCTACGGACGAACACGCCTGCGCCCTTGCGGGCCTCAGCGATGCCCTCGCTCTGCAGGACGCCGAGCGCTTGGCGGGCGGTCATCCGGGCCACGTCGTAGGTCGCCATGATGTCGTTCTCGCCGGGGAGTCGATCACCAGGAACGTACTGACCAGCGCGGATGGCCTCCTTCAGTTCATCCGCGATGCGCTGGTACTTGGGCCGGCGGTCAGCCCGCTCGTTGGTCATCGAATGCTCCTTCGCTTCTCTAGACACCTTACGGGCAGCTGCCGCACGCATGGCAACCGATGTTGATCGGTTCCCCAGCCACGCTTTCGCCAACATCTCTAGAGAACTGATTGACAGGCGGATTCGACGCCGCTTCACTAAGAACATCTCTAGAGATGCTGCCGGCGGGGTGGCATCGCTCAGTAGAGGAGTGCGCCCATGCGCCAGATCCCTGTCGACACGTCCGCGGCGACCGTGATGGTCGCCAAAGCTCCTGAGACCAAGCTCCGCGACCGGCGAACGGGTGAGATCGCCGTCGACGCCGACGGGGTGAAGCTGATGACCGTGGACGTCATGTTCGCGGCGTTCGGTGAGGTGGAGATCCTGAGCGTGACCGTTCCGGAGACGGGGATCTCCGGTGACCTGGTGATGGGAACGCCGGTGGCGCTGACGCAGCTGGTGGCGCGGCCGTGGGAGTCGGAGTTCAACGGTCGGCAGCGGCACGGGATCGCGTTCCGGGCGGTGGCGGTGACGTCGCTGGTGGCCGACGGGTCGGTGTCGAGGCCGGAAGCCGCGTGACGTGCGGGCGCTCGGGCTCGTGGTCCTGGTCGTGGCCGTCGGCGCGGGACTTCTGCGGTGGCGGCGGCCGGCCTGGTACTGGCTGACGTTCGGTGCCCTCGTGGCCGTGGTGCGGGTCGCGCACCGGTATCCGGGAGTGATGGAGGGTTGCGGGCTCTGCGTTCCTCCGGCCCGTTGGCGGGTGACGCTCGCCAAACTCAGGAAGCAGCAGACGCCGAGGCCGCGGGTGCCGAAGATCCTTCGGACGCGGGTCACGCGGACAGGGCTGGTGCTGCGGCTGCGGCTCTGTCCGGGGCAGGACGTGGTCGGCTTCGCGCAGGCGGCGGACCGGCTGCGGCACGGCTTCGGGATGTACGGCGTGACCGTGCGGGAGGTACGGGCCGGGGTGGTCGAGCTACGGATGACCGCCTACGACGTCCTCAAGCGGGTGCAGATGCCGTGGGTGCGGCGCGAGCCGATGCGGGTGCCGGTCGGTCTGCGGGAGGACGGGATGGTGCAGTTCCGGGACTACCGGACGGTGCCGCACGCGCTGACCATCGGAGCGACGAAGTCGGGGAAGTCCGTCTACCAGCGGCACTTGGTCGCCGAACTGGCCGCGCAGGATGTGGCGTTGGTGGGGATCGACTGCAAGCAGGGCGTCGAGCTGTTCCCGCTGGCGCGCCGGTTCTCCGCACTGGCCGACAACCCGAACGACGCGGCCGAGCTGCTGGACGCGCTGTTGCGGAGGATGGAAGCCGTCTACCAGGTGATCCGGGCCGAGCAGCGGGTCGCAACCGACGTGCCGGATGCGGAGATCGCCGCCGATATCTGGGACCTGCCCGCAGACCGGCGGCCCACGCCGGTGGTGGTCCTGGTGGACGAGGTCGCCGAGCTGGCCCTGTTCGCCGGCAAGGACGAGGAGAAACGGCGGGACCGGATCGTCACTGCCCTGGTCCGGCTCTCCCAGCTCGGCCGAGCGGCCGGTATCTACCTGGAGGTGTGCGGGCAGCGCTTCGGCTCGGAACTCGGCAAGGGCATCACCATGCTCCGCGCCCAGCTCACCGGCCGCACCGCGCACCGAGTCAACGACGAGGCCTCGGCGAAGATGGCCTTCGAGGACATCTCGGCCGACGCCGTCCTGGCAGCCGTGCAGATCAGTACGGAGACGCCGGGGCTGGCGGTCGCCGGTGATTCCTCCGGAGGCTGGGCCCGCATCCGGGCCCCGCGCGTCTCGCTCCGCCACGCGGTGAACGTGTGCAACAAGCACGCCCACCGCACCCCGCAGATTCCCGAGCTGGCCTTGTTCCGACCCGCTTTCGAGGTGGTCGGATCCCAGCAAGGTCCGCTTCCCCAGGCCGCCTCCAGCACGGCCTGACCCCTTCCCACCCCAGCGGTCGGCGCGACCGCTCATGCGCCAGGTCCCTACCCGACGCATGCCCAAAACCGCCGGGGCGGGGCGGTCGAACCCGCTTCCCGCCCCCTCCCGGCCCCACCCCTCCCTCGAAGGAGACGCCCTCGTGTCCCGGATCCGCTTCGACGCCGTCTTGGTCCAGGCGCTCATCGCCGGTGCGCTGTCCTTCGCCCACCTGCACGACCTCGCCGCGGCGGCCGGGCAGGACGGCTGGAAGGCATGGGCCTACCCGATCTCCGTCGACCTGCTGATGGTGGCCGCCTGGCGGCGGCTGCGGACCGGAGGCAGTTCACGGCTGGTGTGGTTCTGGTTCCTCACCGCCCTGACCGCCTCCCTCGGCGCCAACATCGCCACCGCCGGGCTCCTCGACCTGGAGAACCCGCCCGCCTGGCTGCGGCTCGGCGTCGCCGGATGGCCGGCCCTGGCCTTCCTCGGCGGCACCCTCCTCGCCCACGGCGGCCACCGCCGGGAGCACGCCGAATCGGATGGCGAAGCGGCTGCGGAGGCGGGCCAGCCTGAGCCGGTCTTCGAGGCCCCGGCCGAGGTCCCGGTCTTGGAGCCGGCCCCGACGTCGGCGGAACCCGCCGTATCACCGCCGCCGGTTTCGGTTCCGGAGGTGCCGCCCGCGCTCGTTGCGCACGCCCGCCGGGTGGCGGACGAGCACCGCACCCGCACCGGCCACCGCATTGACCTCGACACCCTGCACGCCCGGCTCGGCGTTCCCGCGCCGCTCGCCGAAGCCATCGCCACCCAACCCGCCTGACACCAGGGGCCAGGCCCGACACCTGAAGGGAGGTGAACAGCAATGCGCGAACACATCCGGCGCCTGCTGGACCAGGCCGTCGCCATGGCGCGACAGGGCCAGGTGACCGAGGCCGTGTCGTGCGGAGAGGCCGCGCTCTTCCGTGCCGTCGGCCGCACCGAGCGCGAAGAGATCGAACAGTGGCTCATCGACCACGCCGACGTCTTCCACCAGGAGTGAATGCCATGGACAACGCCTTACAGGTCCCGCTCTGGCTGCTCGTGCTCGTCGCCGCCTGGCTCGGCATCCGCCTCTGGCGGATCCCCCTCTGGCTCGTCACCGTGCTCGTCCTCGGCGGCTTCCTGCTCGCCGACAGCATCCTCGCCCCGGCCGTCAACGCGCTGATCAAGTAACGCGTCGCACGACCGCAGCGACACACCAGAACGGCCCCCGGGCGGCGCAAACCGCCAAGTCAACGACCGCCCGGGGACCGCGAACCGAACCCGAAGATTCGGAGCCCTCATCATGACCGATCCCGCCCACACCGCACAGCCACTCTGCCCGTGCTGCGACGGCTTCGCCGCCGTCACCGTGACCGTCCGCGGCCGTGACGCCAACGGCAGCCGCCGCACCCGGCGGATCATCTGCCGCATCTGCAGTGGCCTCGGCACCGTCCGTCGAGCTGCCCGCAAGCGTGCGGAGGCGGCCCGTGTCTGACCTCGCCGCCCTCACCCCGCCCACCCTCGACCGGCTGACGCTCGGCGACCTGCTCCGGGTCGCCTCGGCCGACGGCTTCGACCGCTGGCGCGAGCAGGTCCACCGCACCGGCGGCTGCTCTGACCCGATCCACCTGTCCGGCTGGACGGCCGCCCAGGACAAGACCAGCGGCGGCAGCGACGGCCGGGCGCGGAGGGCTGTCGACGCCCTCTACGGGATGGCCCAGAGACGGCCCAAGGCTGCTGAAAGAGCTTCACACAAGGCTGGGGGCCGGTGATCGAGTGATCACCGGCCCCCAGCCTTGTGTCCAGAAAACCGCGCCTGACCTGCGCTTACAGCACCGGCAGATGCTTACGCAGCTCGAACGCCGTGACCTCGGACCGGTACTCGATCCACTCCTGCCGCTTGTTGCGGAGGAAGAAGTCGAAGACGTGCTCCCCCAGCGTTTCGGCGACGAGGTCGCTGCGTTCCATGAGGGAGAGCGCCTCGCCGAGGTTCTGCGGGAGGGGCTCGATGCCCAGCGCGCGGCGCTCGGCGTCGGAGAGGGCCCAGACGTCGTCCTCGGCGCCCGGCGGGAGTTCGTAGCCCTGCTCGATGCCGCGCAGGCCGGCGGCGAGGAGGACGGCGTACGTGAGGTACGGGTTGGCGCCGGAGTCGATGGAGCGGACCTCGACGCGGGCGGAGCCGGTCTTGCCGGGCTTGTACATCGGGACGCGGACCAGGGCGGAGCGGTTGTTGTGGCCCCAGCAGATGTAGGAGGGGGCCTCCCCGCCCGCGCCCGCGGTGCGCTCGGAGCCGCCCCAGATGCGCTTGTAGGAGTTGACCCACTGGTTGGTGACCGCGGAGATCTCGGCGGCGTGGCGGAGCAGGCCGGCGATGAAGGAGCGGCCGACCTTGGAGAGCTGGTACTCCGCGCCCGACTCGTAGAAGGCGTTGCGGTCGCCCTCGAAGAGGGAGAGGTGGGTGTGCATGCCGGAGCCGGGGTATTCCGAGAACGGCTTGGGCATGAAGGTGGCCTGGATGCCCTGCTCGAGCGCGACCTGCTTCATGATCAGGCGGAACGTCATGATGTTGTCCGCCGTGGAGAGCGCGTCGGCGTAGCGGAGGTCGATCTCCTGCTGGCCGGGGCCGCCCTCGTGGTGGGAGAACTCGACGGAGATGCCCATCGACTCCAGCATGGTGATCGCCTGGCGGCGGAAGTCCATGCCGACGTTCTGCGGGGTGTGGTCGAAGTAGCCGGAGTAGTCGGCCGGGGTGGGCGCGGTGCCGTCGGTCGGCTTGTTCTTCAGGAGGAAGAACTCGATCTCGGGGTGGGTGTAGAAGGTGAACCCCTGGTCGGACGCCTTGGCCAGGGCCCGCTTCAGGACGTAGCGCGGGTCGGCGAAGGACGGGGAGCCGTCCGGCATCAGGATGTCGCAGAACATCCGCGCCGTGCCCGGGGCCTCGGCACGCCACGGGATGACCTGGAAGGTCGACGGGTCCGGCTTGGCGATCATGTCGGACTCGTACACCCGGGCGAAGCCCTCGATGGCGGAGCCGTCGAAGCCGATGCCCTCGTCGAAGGCCTGCTCCAGTTCGGCCGGGGCCACGGCGACGGACTTCAGGAAGCCCAGTACGTCCGTGAACCACAGACGTACGAACCGGATGTCGCGCTCCTCGAGCGTGCGGAGCACGAACTCCTGCTGCTTGTCCATTGTGTGCTTCCCCATCTTCTTGATCCGTCCGCCAGGCCCATACCACCACACCCGGGTTTCGCGTGCGTTGCCGGCGGTCGGCGCGCCGGCGTCCGCCTCCGCTCCAGCCTGTCATCTTGCCTGTGGGCTCGCCATACCCGGCCCCCGCCCCCGCCGGAGAGGCGGGATTACAGATTCCTCACACCCCCTCACACTTAATTTGCATCTCAGATGCAAGTTTTACTAACGTTCCGGATGCCAGATCGAGGCATTCAGGAGGCTTCCATGCTGTCCGAGCAGTCCGCCGCCACCGTGCGGGCCACCCTTCCCGTCGTCGGCGCGGCGATCAACGAGATCACCGAGCGTTTCTACCGGGGCATGTTCACGGCCCGCCCCGAGCTGCTGCGCGACCTCTTCAACCGGGGGAACCAGGCCTCCAAGGCCCAGCAGCAGGCGCTGGCGGGATCCATCGCCGCGTTCGCCACCCACCTGGTGGACCGGCCCGACGAGCGGCCGGACGCCATGCTCTCCCGGATAGCCCACAAGCACGCCTCTCTGGGCATCCGGCCCGACCAGTACGACATCGTCCACGAGCACCTGTTCGCGGCGATCGTGGAGGTGCTCGGCGAGGCCGTCACGCCCGAGGTGGCGGCGGCCTGGGACGAGGTGTACTGGCTGATGGGCAACGCGCTGATCGCCAACGAGAAGCGGCTCTACGAGGAGCAGGGCGGGCACGAGTGGCGTGAGTGGGAGGTCGTCGAGCGGGTCGAGGAGACCGCCGACGTCGCCACCTTCCGGATCCGCCCGGTCGACGACCGCCCGGTGGCGGGGTTCAAGCCCGGCCAGTACGTGTCGGTGCAGGTGGAACTGGCGGACGGGGCGCACCAGATCCGTCAGTACAGCCTGTCCGCCGCGCCCGGGGCGGGGCTGCGGCAGATCACCGTCAAGCGGGTCGCCGAGGAGGGCGGCGCGCCGGCGGGCGAGGTCTCCAACCTGCTGTTCGGCCAGGTGCACGCGGGCGACGTGCTGCGGGTGTCGGCGCCGTTCGGCGACCTGGTGCTCGACGACGCGGATGCGCCGCTGCTGCTCGCCTCGGCGGGCATCGGGGTCACCCCGATCGCGGCGATGCTCGGCCACCTCGCGGAGTCCGGGCACAAGGGCAAGGTGACGGTCGTCCACGCCGACCGCTCCCCCGCGACGCACGCGCTGCGGGCGGACCAGGAGGCGGCGGTGGCGAAGCTCGCGGACGTCGAGGAGCACCTCTGGTACGAGACGGACTCCCCGCTCACCGCGCACACCGGCCTGGTGGACCTCACCGGGGTCGAGGTGGCTCCGGAGACCCACGCCTACCTGTGCGGGCCCCTGGCGTTCATGCGGGCGGTGCGGGGGCAGCTGCTCGGCAAGGGTGTGCCGGCGGCGAACATCCACTACGAGGTGTTCGGCCCCGACCTCTGGCTCGGCCAGGACTGAGCCGTCGGCGGGACGGACGAGGGGGCCGGCTCCGGCCCCCCGCGCGGACCGCATCGCAGCAAGGCCCCCGCCGTCGGCGGGGGCCTTGCTGCGTGGCGGGGACGCGGGAGCTGTAGCGGCTCCGAGGGGTGCGCGGCCTCGGGAGTCCGCACGGCCGCGGAGGTTCGCGAGGCCTCAGGGGTTCACGCCGTCGCGAGAGTTCCCGCCGTCGCGGGACCTTCTCGCGGCGAGGTTCAGATCCGCGGCGGGGGCGGCCCCAGCGTCAGCAGCAGCGGCCCCGTCGGGGTGGTGACCATGTCGGAGACGGTCAGCGGGTCGAGGGAGGCGTAGAAGGCCTCCTGCGCCTGGCGGAGGGCGCCGCGCAGGCGGCAGGCGGGGAGGACGGGGCAGGGGGTCGCGCTCGCGCCGCCCTCGCAGTCGACGACCTCGCCCTCGCCCTCGAAGGCGCGGACCACCGCCCCGACGGAGGCGGAGCGGCCC
>NZ_JACADT010000520.1:0-4005 GCF_013421635.1 Streptomyces sp. UH6
GACGGCGAGGCCGTCGAGACTCTCCGACCCGGCGAGCAGTGCCTCCAGCAGGTCGAGCTGCTCGGGGGTGCGGGCGGCGTCGGTGAAGGCGCGGGCCCAGGCGAGCTGGTGGTCGCTGCCCGGCGCGGCGGACCGCAGGTGGGCCAGCGTGGCGTCGGTCCAGCGGGCCAGCAGCACGTCCCGGTCGGCGGGGGCCGCGTACAGCTCCAGCGCCAGCTTGACCTGCCGGTGCAGGGACTGCACCACGCCGATGTCGGACTCCCTGGCGATGGAGGAGAGCACCAGCTCCAGGTAGTCCCGGGTGGCGAGCTCGCCGTCACGGGTCATGTCCCAGGCGGACGCCCAGCACAGGGCGCGCGGCAGGGAGGACTCGAAGTCGCCGAGGTGCTCGGTGACGAAGGCCAGCGACCGCTCGTCGAGGCGGACCTTGGCGTAGGACAGGTCGTCGTCGTTGAGCAGGACCACGTCCGGGCGGGCGGTGCCGGCGAGCTGCGGGACGGCGGTGAGCTCGCCGTCCACGTCCAGCTCCAGGCGCTCGACGCGCACCAGCTTGCCGGTGGCGGCGTCGAGGTCGTAGAGGCCGATCGCGATGCGGTGCGGCCGCAGCAGCGCCTCGCCCTTGGCGCCGGCGGGCAGCGCGGGGGCCTCCTGGCGGACGGCGAAGGAGGTGATGGCGCCCGCGTCGTCGGTCTCGATCTCCGGGCGGAGGATGTTGATGCCGGCCGTCTCCAGCCACTTCGTCGACCAGTTCTTCAGGTCGCGGCCGGAGGTCTCCTCCAGCGCGCCCAGCAGGTCCGGCAGACGCGTGTTGCCGAAGGCGTGACGCTTGAAGTAGGCCTGCACGCCGCGGAAGAACTCGTCCTCGCCGACGTACGCCACCAGCTGCTTGAGGACGCTGGCGCCCTTGGCGTAGGTGATGCCGTCGAAGTTGACCATGACGTCTTCGAGGTCGCGGATGTCCGCCATGATCGGGTGGGTCGACGGCAGCTGGTCCTGCCGGTACGCCCAGGTCTTCTCGGAGTTGGCGAACGTGGTCCAGGCGTGCGGCCAGCGGGAGCCGGGGGCGGCGGCCTGGCAGGCGACCGAGGTGTAGGTGGCGAACGACTCGTTCAGCCAGAGGTCGTTCCACCACTCCATGGTGACCAGGTCGCCGAACCACATGTGGGCCAGCTCGTGGAGGATGGTCTCCGCGCGGCGCTCGTACGCGGCGTCGGTGACCTTGGAGCGGAAGACGTACTGGTCGCGGATGGTGACCGCGCCCGCGTTCTCCATGGCGCCGGCGTTGAACTCCGGCACGAAGAGCTGGTCGTACTTGGCGAACGGGTAGGCGAGACCGAACTTCTCCTCGAACCAGTCGAAACCGAGGCGGGTGACCTCGAAGATGTGGTCGGAGTCGAGGTGCTCGGCCAGGGAGGGGCGGCAGTAGATGCCGAGCGGGACCGTCCGGCCGTCCTTCTCGTAGGTGCTGTGCACCGAGTGGTACGGGCCGGCGATCAGCGCCGTGATGTACGACGAGACGCGGGGGGTCGGCTCGAAGGCCCAGACCCCGTCCTTCTCCTCCGGGGTGGGCGAGTTGGAGATCACGCTCCACCCGTGCGGCGCCCTCACGGTGAACTGGAAGGTCGCCTTCAGGTCGGGCTGCTCGAACGAGGCGAAGACGCGGCGGGCGTCCGGCACCTCGAACTGCGTGTACAGGTAGGTCTGCTCGTCGACCGGGTCGACGAAGCGGTGCAGGCCCTCACCGGTGTTGGTGTAGGCGCAGTCGGCGACCACGCGCAGCACGTTCGGCCCTTCGAGAAGGCCGGGCAGCGCGATCCGCGAGTCCTGGAACACCTCGGCCGGGTCCAGCGCGTCGCCGTTGAGGGTCACCTCGTGGACGGTGGGGGCGACCAGATCGATGAAGGACTCCCCGTCCCGGGCGGACGAGAAGCGCACCGTGGTGACGGACCGGTAGGTCGTCTCGCCCTCCGGGGCGCCGGAGATGTCGAGTTCGATCTCGTACGAGTCAACGGTGAGCAGCTCGGCCCGCTGCTGTGCCTCTTCGCGGGTCAGATTGGTGCCAGGCACGCGGTCATCTCCTCGTTATGCGTAGGTTGCGCCATCCTTCCACGGGGTTCCCGCTCCGCGCGATCAGGTTCCCCGGCCTGTGGACGAACCGGGCGGACCGCCTGTGGACGACCCCGGGGAACGACGCAGGGCGGTCACCCGTGGGGGTGACCGCCCTGCGTGACACGCCGGTCCGGGGGGCGCTCCGCTACGCGGCGGAGAGCTCCGCGGCGACCAGCTCCGCGATCTGGACGGCGTTCAGCGCGGCGCCCTTGCGGAGGTTGTCGTTGGAGACGAAGAGCGCGAGGCCGTTCTCCACCGTCTCGTCGCGGCGGATGCGGCCCACGTAGGACGGGTCCTGGCCGGCCGCCTGGAGCGGGGTGGGGATGTCGGTGAGGACGACGCCGGGGGCCTCGGCGAGCAGCTCGGCAGCGCGCTCGGGGCTGAGCGGGCGGGCGAAGCGGACGTTCACCTGGAGGGAGTGGCCGGAGAAGACCGGGACGCGCACGCAGGTGCCGGAGACCTTCAGCCCGGGGATCTCCAGGATCTTGCGGGACTCGTTGCGGAGCTTCTGCTCCTCGTCGGTCTCGTTCAGGCCGTCCTCGACCAGGTTGCCGGCGAAGGGCAGCACGTTGAAGGCGATGGGCCGCTTGTAGACGTCCGGCGCGGGGAACTCCACGGCGGAACCGTCGTGGGTGAGCTTGTCGGCCTCCTCGACGACCTTGCGGACCTGGCCGTGCAGCTCGGCGACGCCGGCCACGCCGGAGCCGGAGACGGCCTGGTAGGTGGTGGCGACCAGGGCCTCGAGGCCGGCCTCGTCGTGGAGCGGGCGCAGCACCGGCATGGCGGCCATGGTGGTGCAGTTCGGGTTGGCGATGATGCCCTTCGGGCGGTTCGCGACCGCGTGCGGGTTGACCTCGGACACCACCAGCGGGACCTCGGGGTCCATGCGCCAGGCGGAGGAGTTGTCGATCACCACGGGGCCCTGGGCGGCGACCTTCTCGGCCAGCGCCCTGGAGGTGGCGCCGCCCGCCGAGAACAGCACGATGTCCAGGCCGGAGTAGTCGGCGGTGGCGGCGTCCTCGACCGTCACACCGTCCAGCTCGCGGCCGGCGGAGCGGGCGGAGGCGAACAGGCGCAGCTCCGTGACGGGGAAGTTCCGCTCCGCGAGGATCCTGCGCATGACCGTGCCGACCTGACCGGTGGCTCCGACGATTCCGACCCTCACGGTGCGACTCCCTTACGTGTCTGTCCTGTGTGCGGCGCTCCCGCGCGTCCCGTGCTGCGCGGTGACCGGTTTCCATCATGCGGCGGCCACCGGGGCGCCTGTCCAATCCTTTGCCCGCCCTCTCGCAGGTCGGACAGGGTGCGGACGGCGGTCCGGCGGCGATCCTGCGGTGCCTACCCTCCGCCGCGTGGACGAATCCTGTGGTTCGCGGGCCCCGGCGGAAGCCCTGCGGGGGCCGCTCCGCGATGTGACGAACACCATTCTCCGGGCGGACCGAACGTTTTTCCCGCTCCCTGCGTCGTACGGGGTGGGAAGGGCGCAACGGGAGGGGCGGCGTGCTGCGCGGACGGGTGCGGTTCAGAGGCGCGGCGGGGGCCGACCCCGCCGATCCGCTGGAGCCTGAGCAGGAGCGAAGGGTGCGGGCGGTGCTGGCGCTCGGCGGGGTGCCCCAGGCCGACCTGGCCGACGGGGTCCAGCATGTGCGGCTGCGGCTGCTGGAGCGGGCCGCGGCCGGCAAGGAGGCGCCACGCGACGTGTCCGCGTGGGCGGCCGTGGTGGCGTCCAACTGGGCGATGGACTGGCACCGCGCCCGTCTGCACGAGGACGGGGTGGTGGGAGGATGTCCGCCGGGTACGAGGACGACCCGCTGGCCGCGGTGCTGAACGGGGACCCCGCGCCGCCGGACGCGGATCCCGCCGCGCGCGCCGCCCACGAGGCGGCGCTGGCGGACG
>NZ_JACADT010000521.1:0-4001 GCF_013421635.1 Streptomyces sp. UH6
GGGGCTGACCCGGCCGTGGCGCGACGTGCGCGGATCCGCATCGCGAACAGCACAGGCAGCTACGAGAAAGCCCCCGGACCGTTCCGGGGGCTTCGTCTCGCGGGCAGGACCGGCCGGCGGCCCGGCCGGTCCTGCCGCCGTCCCCGGTCTCAGGCCCCGTCCGGCACCGGTGCGGCGGCCCGCAGCAGCCGCGCCTCGGTGACGCCGCTGCGGGCGCCGACGGCCAGCCGCAGGACCAGCGCGCGGACCACGGCCGAGACGCGGTGGGTCGGCATGAACCACTGCTGCTTCAGCCGGGCCAGCCGCTGATGCGTGGTGACGAAGGGGCGCAGGCGGCCCTCCCACGCGGTCAGTGCGGCCGCGAGGTCGCCGGGGTGCTCCGCGAGGACGCGGCCGAGTTCCGCCCCGCCCGCAAGGGCGGCGGTGGTGCCCATGCCCGAGAACAGGTTCAGGCACCACGCCGCGTCGCCGGCGAGCACGACCCGTCCGGTGTGCCACCGGTCCATCCTCACCTGGTGCACCGAGTCGAAGAGGCAGTCCGTCGTGCCGGCCAGCGCGTCCAGGACGTGGCGTACGGCCGGATGGTCCATGTCGTCGAACACGGCGCGCAGCCGCTCGGTGCGGTTGCCGGTGAACTGGGCGCCGATGTCCTTGGCGCGGTAGGTCAGCAGGGCGGTGGGCGCGCGGTCCGCCAGGCCGAACACCCACACCGCCCGCCCGGCGCGGGCACTGACGAGACTGTCCTGCGCGCCGAACGAGGGGAGCCGGCCGGGCAGCGGGAACGCGCAGATCATCGCGTTCCACGTGGTCATGAAGCGCTCGTCGGGGCCGAACGCGAGGCGCCGCACCGTGGAGCGCAGACCGTCCGCGCCGACGACCAGGTCGAAGGACTCGCGGTGGCGCCGGCCGGCGGAGGCGTCCTCCAGCACCACCTCCACCGAGGTGTCGCCTTCGGCGATCCCCACCGGCGCGGTGGCGAAGCGGACCTCGACACCGTCCTCGCCGTCCGGCCGGATCCGCTGCCAGAGCGCGGCCTCGACGTCGCCCCGGACCATCGCGGTGGGACGGCCCGGCAGGTCGAGCCAGCCCACCGCGGGCCTGCGGTGGCCCCTGCGGTTCAGCTCCCAGGTCGTTCCGCGCTCGGGGTCACGGGTGTGCAGGGTGTCCAGGCCGAGGTCCTGGGCCGCCCGCATGCCCTCGGGCATCAGGTTGACGAAGTAGCCGCCGGTACGGCGTCCGGGCGCCCGCTCGACGATCACCGCTGTCCACCCGGCCCGGCGCAGCCCGATGGCGGCGGACATGCCCGCGACACCGAGACCGACGATCAACGCCCGCTTCTGCATGACGCACTCCTTGGTTCCGCCCGGCCGCCCGCCGCCCGGTAGCCGGTAGGGGGCGGGCAGCCGTGACACGTGAGGGGGGAAGGCCGGGCCCGGGGCTCTCACGGCACGAGGACCAGGCGTTCGCCGGTCGTCTCGGACCATGCCCGCGTGACCTGGGCCAGCGGCACGGCACGGGCCCGCACCTCGATGGCGCCCCCGGTCACCGCCTTCGCCAGCTCGGGCAGTTCCTCGATGAAGTCACGGGGCGGGACCGAGCCGATGCCGCTGCCCACGATCCGCAGCCGGGCCGCGCGCAGCACCGCGGAGGGGACCGGGGCGGCCTCGCCCGCCATGGAGCCGATCTGGATCCAGGTCAGCGGGGCGGAGCGGTCCGCGCGGGCGGTGAGCAGGGCGAGCATGGCGTCGGCGGCGGGAGCGCCCCACACGAAGTCGAGGACGACGTCGACGTCGGCCGCGGCGGCGATCTCGTCGAAGGTGAGCGCGCGGTCCGCCCCGAGGCCGGGCAGCGTGCCGAGGCGGGCGGTGTCGCGGCCGGCGGCGAGGACCTGCGCGGCGCCGAACCGCTTGGCGATCTGGACGGCCATGCGTCCGGCGTTCCCCGTGGCGCCGAGGACGAGGACGCGCTGCCCCGCGCGGAAGGTGACGCGGCGGCGCAGGGCGACCCAGGAGGACATCCCCGGGTTCATCGCGGCGGCGATCCGGACGGGGTCCACGTCGTCGGGCAGGACGACGCTGCGGCGTACGTCGATGACCGTGCGCTCGGCGAAGGTGCCGTGACGCGTGTCGTCCAGGACGGCGTACCGCAGGCGGCCCGAGGGGTCGCGCACCACGCCGTCTGCGCCGGGCACCAGCGGGAAAACACCGGCGGCGGAGTAGTGCGTGCCGTCCGCCTTGGCCCGGGTCAGGTGGTGCAGGCCCGCCGCGAGGACGTCCACGACCATCTCGTGCTCGCCCCGGGCGACGGGTTCGGGGTGCTCGGCGTAGACGGGCGGCGTTTCGTGAGCCGTGACGACAGCGGCATGCATGAGGGACCCCCACAGGTTGGTTGGTTTGTATTCCCAATCACTTATAGAGTTGTTGGGATTACAAACAATGTCAAGTAGGGTGGCGCGCATGGTTCCCGACGACTCCACGGACGTCCTGATCGACGGCCTGGTCCGCAGCGCCTACCAGGTCATGGGCGTGCTCACCCGGATCGGCGCCGAGCACGACCTGTCCCTCACCCAGCTGCGCGTGCTCGGCATCCTGCGCGACAGGCGCCCCCGCGTCAGCGACCTCGCGGCCTTCCTCGGCCTGGACAAGTCCACCCTGTCCGGCCTGATCGCCCGCGCCGAACAGCGCGGGCTGGTGACACGCGGCACCAGCCCGGAGGACAGGCGAGCGGTCGTCGTCGCGATCACCGACGCCGGACTCGAGCTGACCCGGCGCATGTACGAGAAGGCGCAGGAGGCCCTCGAGCCGGCCACCGGCCGGCTCGAGCCGGAGCAGCGGCGGCGGCTCGCCCAGCTGCTCGAGCCGCTCCTCACCCCGCCCCTGCCGGCGACACCGCGCCCCGCGCGCCCGCCCCGCGGAACCTCCTGAGCGTCCGGGCCCCGCGGCTCCGGCTCCCGCCCGGCGGGCACCCGCCGGAGCGCCCGGGAGACGACGAAGGCCCCTCGACGATCGAGAGGCCTGTTCGCTTGCGCAGGTGGGGAGACACGCCTGCGGTGGTGCTCCGTGGTGGGGCGGGTGGGACTCGAACCCACGGCCGGCGGATTATGAGTCCGCTGCTCTAACCGGCTGAGCTACCGCCCCTTCACGGCGCGTCGCGCACATATGTGCGCGCCGTCTGCCGCAGCATAGCCGCTCATACGATCTCCTGCCTCAGGTAGGTCCCCAGCATGACCATGACCAGCGGCGGAGGGCCTGTCCGGAGGCGGCGGGACATGAAAAAGGACCCCGACGGGGCCCTCGTTCAGCATGCTCCCCCGACTGGACTCGAACCAGTAACCTGCCGGTTAACAGCCGGCTGCTCTGCCAATTGAGCTACGGAGGACCGAAGCTCCCCCGACTGGACTCGAACCAGTAACCTGCCGGTTAACAGCCGGCTGCTCTGCCAATTGAGCTACGGAGGAATGCCTCGCTGCATCGAACGCATCCGCCTGGGTATTCGCCAGAGGGCGCGCGCTCGCTGCGAGACATACATTAGCGCAAGCAGGGGGGTGCTCCGCCAATCGGTATCCCCTGCGACCGTTTGCCGAAGCCGAAGGAAGGGTGGCCGACCATGCGTTACCGGCTCACATTCATGTCCGGAGTGGCCCTGGGGTACGTGCTCGGCGCGAAAGCCGGGCGGGAGCGGTACGAACAGATCGTCGCCAGGGCCCGCCAGGTCACGCAGAACCCCGCGGTGCGCAACACCGCGGAGACGGCGGCCCAGCAGGGCCGGCAGGTGGCGGGCAAGGCCTACCACACGATGAGCGACAAGATGCCGGACTCGGTGTCGCAGCGGGTGAAGTCCGTCCGCGGCAGCCGGGCCGGTTCGAACGGCGGCGGCACGGACGACTGGGGCACCGGCTCCGCCTGAGCCGCTCCACGACCCGCTCGGCGACCTGTTCCCCGGCCCGCTCCACGACCTCGACCCGCTCCACGACCTCCTCGGTGACGGCGGTCCCCCGCCGC
>NZ_JACADT010000522.1:0-3981 GCF_013421635.1 Streptomyces sp. UH6
CGTCGTCCACCCGGAATCCGGTGGGGGTCGAGGCGACGGCGCGAGGATGCGGTGGGCGGACCACCGGTCCGCGGCCGCGAGCCCGCCGGTCGGGCGCGGATGCCCGGTGCGTCCGGCGTCTCCTCCCGTGGGACGCCGTGTCCGACCGGTGGACCGGTGAACCGCCCGCATCTCCCGGCATGGGAGGATCGGGGGCAAGGTGCGTCAGGTCAGGACCTGTGCGCGCCGTCGCCTCACCACTGGCGCGAGCAGGAGGAGCACCGTTGAGCAGGTTGCGCTGGCTGACCGCGGGGGAGTCCCACGGACCCGCACTCGTCGCGACGCTGGAAGGACTTCCGGCCGGCGTGCCGGTCACCACCGAGCTGGTGGCCGACCACCTCGCCCGCCGCCGCCTCGGCTACGGCCGCGGCGCCCGGATGAAGTTCGAGCGTGACGAGGTCACCTTCCTCGGCGGCGTGCGCCACGGCCTCTCCCTCGGCTCCCCGATCGCGGTCATGGTCGGCAACACCGAGTGGCCCAAGTGGGAACAGGTCATGTCCGCCGACCCGGTCGACCCGGAGATCCTCGCCGGACTCGCCCGCAACGCGCCGCTGACCCGCCCCCGCCCGGGCCACGCGGACCTGGCCGGCATGCAGAAGTACGGCTTCGACGAGGCCCGCCCGATCCTGGAGCGCGCCTCCGCCCGCGAGACCGCGGCACGCGTCGCCCTCGGTGCCGTCGCCCGCTCCTACCTCAAGGAGACGGCCGGCATCGAGATCGTCTCCCACGTGGTCGAGCTGGCCTCCGCCAAGGCGCCGTACGGCGTGTACCCGACCCCCGCCGACACCGAGAAGCTGGACGCCGACCCGGTGCGCTGCCTCGACGCCGACGCGTCGAAGCGGATGGTCGCCGAGATCGACCAGGCCCACAAGGACGGCGACACCCTCGGCGGCGTCGTCGAGGTGCTGGCCTACGGCGTGCCGGTCGGCCTCGGCTCGCACGTCCACTGGGACCGCCGTCTCGACGCCCGCCTGGCCGCCGCGCTGATGGGCATCCAGGCCATCAAGGGCGTCGAGGTCGGCGACGGCTTCGACCTGGCCCGCGTCCCCGGCTCCCAGGCGCACGACGAGATCCTCCCCACCGAGGACGGCATCCGCCGCGCCACCGGCCGCGCCGGCGGCACCGAGGGCGGTCTGACCACCGGCGAGCTGCTGCGGGTGCGCGCCGCGATGAAGCCCATCGCCACCGTCCCCCGCGCCCTGCGCACCGTCGACGTCACCACCGGCGAGCCCACCCAGGCCCACCACCAGCGCTCCGACGTCTGTGCCGTGCCCGCGGCCGGCATCGTCGCCGAGGCCATGGTGGCCCTGGTGCTGGCCGACGCGGTGGCCGAGAAGTTCGGCGGCGACAGCGTGGCCGAGACCCGCCGCAACGTCCGCTCGTACCTCGACAGCCTGACCGTCCGATGAGTCCGGCGACCGCCGGGCCGCGCCTGGTCCTGGTCGGCCCGATGGGCGTCGGCAAGTCCACCGTGGGCGCCCTGCTCGCGGAGCGGCTGGGCGTCGCCTACCGGGACACCGACGAGGACATCGTCGCGGCCGAGGGCCGCGCCATCGCCGAGATCTTCGTCGACGACGGCGAGGAGCGGTTCCGCGCCCTGGAGAAGGCCGCCGTGCGGTCCGCCCTCGCCGAGCACGAGGGCGTCCTCGCCCTCGGCGGCGGCGCGATCCTCGACGCGGACACCCGGGCGCTGCTGGCCGGCCACCCGGTCGTCTACCTGTCGATGGACGTCGAGGAGGCCGCCCGGCGCACGGGCCTGAACGTCGCCCGGCCCCTGCTCGCGGTCAACCCGCGCAAGCAGTGGCGGGAGCTGATGGAGGCCCGGCGCCACCTGTACACCGAGGTCGCCCGCGTGGTGGTCCCCACCGACGCGCGCACCCCCGAAGAAGTCGCCGAGGCGGTCCTCGACGCACTGGAGAAGGACGAAGCATGAGCACCAGCGAGGCCGTGACCCGGATCGAGGTCGCCGGAACCGCCGGCACCGAGTCCTACGAGGTCCTGGTCGGACGGCAGCTGCTCGGCGAGCTCGGCGCCCTGGTGGGCGGCAAGGCCAAGCGCGTCGCCGTGATCCACCCGGAGGCCCTCGCCGACACCGGGGACGCGCTCCGTGCCGACCTGGCCGAACAGGGCTACGAGGCCGTCGCCATCCAGGTGCCGAACGCCGAGGAGGCCAAGACCGCCGAGGTCGCCGCCTACTGCTGGAAGGCGCTGGGGCAGACCGGCTTCACCCGCACCGACGTGATCGTCGGCGTCGGCGGCGGCGCCACCACCGACCTCGCCGGCTTCGTCGCCGCCACCTGGCTGCGCGGCGTGCGCTGGATCGCCGTCCCCACCACGGTGCTCGCCATGGTGGACGCGGCCGTCGGCGGCAAGACCGGCATCAACACCGCCGAGGGCAAGAACCTGGTCGGCGCCTTCCACCCGCCGGCCGGCGTCCTGTGCGACCTGGCCGCCCTGGACTCGCTGCCCGTGCACGACTACGTCTCCGGCCTCGCCGAGATCGTCAAGGCCGGCTTCATCGCCGACCCGGTGATCCTCGACCTGATCGAGGGCGACCCGGAGGCCGCGCGCACCCCCGAGGGCCCGCACACCGCCGAGCTGATCGAGCGCGCCATCCGGGTCAAGGCCGACGTGGTCTCCTCCGACCTCAAGGAGTCGGGCCTGCGGGAGATCCTGAACTACGGCCACACCCTGGCGCACGCCATCGAGAAGAACGAGCGCTACAAGTGGCGGCACGGCGCGGCGGTCGCCGTCGGCATGCGGTTCGCCGCCGAACTCGGCCGGGTCGCCGGGCGGCTCGACGACGCCACCGCCGACCGGCACACCGAGATCCTGCGCTCCCTCGGCCTGCCGTTGACCTACCGCTACGACCAGTGGCCCAAGCTGCTGGAGAACATGAAGGTCGACAAGAAGTCCCGCGGCGACCTGCTGCGCTTCATCGTCCTCGACGGCCTGGCCCGCCCCACCGTGCTGGAGGGCCCGGACCCGGCGGTGCTGCTCGCCGCCTACGGCGAGGTCGCCGAGTAGTCTGAAGCCGCCGCCCTCCCCGGCCGGAGGGCACTTTCCCGCCGCCCCGCCCGTTCCCCACCAGACGGCGCGGGGCGGTACCGTTCCGAGGCCGGTACGACGGATGCGACCACGAGACGGAGTGGCAGGCGATGCAGCACGCGGTGGGGTCCGAACTGCCGCCTCCCCACGGACCCGGGCAGGCCGCCTGGGCGGGGCAGGCGCCTGAGGCGACCGGTCAGACGCCCCTGCCCCAAGGAGGCCCGGTGCACGCGCCGGGAGCGCCCCTGGCACAGGGGGGCGTCCACCCGGTGGCCCCGGTGGCGCCCGTGCCGCCCGACCCCCGGACGGCCACCCTCGCGGTCCTGCTGATCGGCCCGGCCGGGGCCGGCAAGACCAGCGTCGCCAAGTACTGGGCCGGCCACCGCCGGGTGCCCACCGCCCACGTCAGCCTGGACGACGTCCGCGAATGGGTGCGGTCCGGCTTCGCCGACCCGCAGACCGGGTGGAACGAGCAGTCCGAGACCCAGTACCGGCTGGCCCGCCGCACCTGCGGCTTCGCCGCCCGCAACTTCCTCGCCAACGGCATCTCCTGCGTCATCGACGACGCCGTCTTCCCCGACCGCCCGGTGGTCGGCCTCGGCGGCTGGAAGCGGCACGTGGGCCCCGGCCTGCTGCCGGTGGTGCTGCTGCCCGGGCTCGAGGTCGTGCTGGAGCGCAACGCCCGGCGCTCGGGGAACCGGCGGCTCACCGACGAGGAGGTCGCCCGCATCCACGGGCGGATGGCCGGCTGGTACGGCTCGGGCCTGCCCATCGTCGACAACTCCCAGCTGGACGTCCCCACCACCGCCAAGCTGCTGGACGACGTGCTGGCCCGCTCCCTGGCGGCGCCCCCGCAGTGGTGAGGCCGCAGTGGTGAGGCCGCAGCGGTGAGGC
>NZ_JACADT010000523.1:0-3981 GCF_013421635.1 Streptomyces sp. UH6
GAGGAACGGCGGGACGCGGCGGAGGCCGAGGCCACCCGGTTCGTCCTCGACCGGGAGGCGGGCCGGCACGCCCTGCTGTGCGCCGCGCTCGCACCGGGCACCCGCGACGAGCTGGAGGAGACCGCGAAGAGCGGGTGCCGTGAGGCGATCCGGCAGGCCATCGAGGAGGACGACCTCCCGCCCGCCGGAGCGGTGCGCGCCGTGGACGTCTGGGGCGACCGGGCGCGGGTGGTGCTGGAGGGCGACACCCTCTTCCTGTCGCAGTTCCCGGGTGGCTGGAAGGTGACCGCCGCCGGCTGCGAGCCACGCCGGGACCAGCCCTACCGCTGCGGCATCAAGGGCGGGTGACGGACGTGCGGCTGATGTTCACGGCGACCCTGCTGATCATCTTCGCGGGGCTGGCGTACTTCACCGCACTGGGGCTGATGCACCGATGAGACGCCGATGAGACGCCGATGACGCCGGCCGGCCGCGCGGGGCGCTTCCTGCGCGAGAACAGCCTCGGCCTGGTGTTCCTGGCCGGCTTCCTGCTGACCCTGTTCGGCCAGCTGCTGGCCGGCCGCGCCGAGATGAACAACGACCTCGTCGCCGCCGGGCTG
The DNA here is from genome assembly GCF_013421635.1 of Streptomyces sp. UH6. Taxonomy (NCBI): domain Bacteria; kingdom Bacillati; phylum Actinomycetota; class Actinomycetes; order Kitasatosporales; family Streptomycetaceae; genus Streptomyces; species Streptomyces sp. UH6. The sequence continues at coordinate 600 of NZ_JACADT010000523.1, forward strand.
CCCGCGGTGGGCCTCCTCGCCTACGCCTCGTCCTCGGACTTCGCGGTGGACGTCACGGAGAACTGGCAGTCGGAGTACCTGCAGTTCTTCCTCTACATCTTCGGCACGGTGTGGCTGCTGCAGCGGGGTTCGCCGGAGTCCAAGGAGGTCGGCCGCGCCGGCACCGAGAGCGACCGCGAACAGCGCATCGGTGCGCACGCGCGGGACGACTCGCCGCGCTGGGCGTCCGCCCCTGGCTGGCGGGGGCTGGTGTTCTCCCGCTCGCTGGGGCTGGTGATGGGCGGCATCTTCCTGCTCTGCTGGCTCGCCCAGTCGATCACGGGAACGGCCGCCTACAACGAGGAGCGGCTGCGCTCCCTGGAGGGGCCGGTCGGCTGGGGCGGTTATGTCACCTCGGCCGACTTCTGGAGCCGCACCCTGCAGAACTGGCAGTCCGAACTGCTCGCGGTGGCGTCGATGGCCATCCTCTCCATCTACCTGCGCCAGCGCGGCAGTCCGGAGTCCAAGCCGGTGGGCGCGCCGCACTCGGCCACCGGCGTCGAGGGCTGAGCCCCGCCGCCCCAGGAGCGCCGCCGTGGCCGAGCGGGTCCAAGCGCCTGACGGCCGGTCCCGGGAACGGCGTCCATCCAGCGACCGATGGCATGAGGATGTTGTGTTAGCGATAACAACTTGCCGGAACGAAGCACGCGTTGTCTCGCCGGTGAAGCGTGCGGCCCCACCGAGGGCGACGCCGGGTGAACAGGTTGGCGGATCCGGAGAGCCCAGCTCACCCGTGGTCGACCCGTCCCCGCGGAGGCGTCGGTCCGGCGTCGGCTCCGATGGCCTGCAGGCGCGGAAAAATGCTGGTCAACGCTGTGCGGAGTGCTCCGCTCATGCTCCGAGATGTGCCGTCGGCCGAACCTCTCCGGCGGTGGGGAATGACTTCTGTTGTCGGCCTGGCGATGATTTTCGCTGCACGAGCCTGGCTACCGGACCGGTGTTAGCGGTAACAATCAGGGGGCGCCACAGTTCCATCCGCTCCACCGGCTCGATGACACTCAGCCCTCTTTGGGGGTGGGGCACGGTGTGCATCGAGCTGTCCGGCTCCTGCGTCACACCGAGGCAATGCGCAACACAACGAGCGACGTCCGGCGCAGGCCGGTGTGCTTCCGCAGTCAGGGGAAGCCGCCATCGCTGACGACTCATGTCAGCGACAACAACGGGCCGGACAACTCGCCCCCCAACCCGGCTCGTCGGCAGTCGACACCGCCTGCGGACGGGACCACGGCATGCCACGGAGCCGTTCGATTCCTTGGAGCGGCCGCCCCGCCGGGTACGGACCGATTCCCGGACGCCTCGCCGGCGCCACATGTCGGCGGAGCCGATCGACGTCGAAGGGAAGACGATGACCGCACGATTACCCAGGCGACCGTCATGCTCCCCACCACCGCGGCCGCCGTGCCGGCTCTCCTCGTGGCCACGCCCGAGGTGCCCGAGGCGCGGGCGGCATCCGGCAGTCCGGCCCTCACCCCTCCGACGGGGTGGGACAGCTTCGGCTGCCGGCGGCTCGTTCACTCTGGCCGACCTGTGCACCGGCACCGACTCGACGAGCGGCGGCCAGATCTCGGCCTCGGTCCCCTCCCACGGCGCCGCCGTATTCCGCGTGTCCGGCGGCGCGACGCCGGCCGGCCGGACCTCACGGCTGCACGGGACCGGCTCCGGCCTCTGCCTGGACGTCGAGGAAGCCGCCACGGCCGACGGCAGCCGGATCGTCCTGTGGCCCCGCGACGGACAGAGCAACCAGAAGGGGAGCCCTACCTGACGGGGTGACCACCGAAGGGCGCCCCGTGCCCGGCCGACGCCGTACCCGCCGCGTGCCCGCACGTCTGCTCCCGCACCGCCTCGTGCTCCCGCGCCGCCCCCGCCCCCCACTGCTCCCGCCCCCACCGCCTCCGCCCCCACCGAAAGAGGACGACCGTGTCGCGCCCGTCACCGCTCCGCTTAAGGTCCGCCTCCCGTCGCGGCCTCGCATGGGTGATCAGCCTCCTGTGCTTACTGACGCTCTTCCAGCCGTCCGTCGCCCACGCGGACAACCCCCTCGTCCAGACCGTCTACACGGCCGATCCGGCCCCCCTGGTCCACAACGGCCGCGTGTACCTGTACACGGGCCACGACGAGGACGGCTCCACCTGGTTCACCATGAAGGAGTGGCGGGTCTACTCGTCCTCCGACATGACCAACTGGACCGATCACGGCTCCCCGATGAGCCTCGCCACGTTCAGCTGGGCGAGCGCCGACGCCTGGGCGGGCCAGGTGGTCGCACGCAACGGGAAGTTCTACTGGTACGCCCCGATGAAGAACCGCGCCACCGGCCGCATGGCCATCGGTGTGGCGGTCGCGGACTCGCCCACCGGCCCCTTCAGGGACGCCCTGGGAGGTCCCCTGGTGGAGAACGGCGAGATCGATCCCACCGTGTTCATCGACGACAACGGCCAGGCGTACCTGTACTGGGGGAACCCGAACCTCTGGTACGTGCGGCTGAACGCCGACATGACCTCCTACTCGGGGGCGTCGACCCGCATCCCCCTCACCACCCAGGGCTTCGGCACCCGCACCGGCAACACGGAGCGGCCCACCCTCTACGAGGAGGGGCCGTGGGTCCACAAGCGCAACGGCCTTTACTACCTGGTGTTCGCGGCGGCGTGCTGCTCCGAGTTCATCGCCTACTCGACCGCTCCCGGCCCCACCGGTCCCTGGACCTACCGGGGCACGATCATGCCTACGCAGGGTTCCAGCTTCACCAACCACCCGGGCATCGTCGACTTCGCCGGCAATTCGTACTTCTTCTACCACAACGGCGCGCTTCCGGGCGGTGGCGGATTCACCCGCTCGGTGGCCGTGGAGAAGTTCGCCTACAACGCCGACGGCACCATTCCGACGATCAACATGACCTCGGCCGGGGCTCCGCAGGTGGGCACGTTGAACCCGTACGTCCGGCAGGAGGCGGAGACGATCGCCTGGGGCACCGGCGTCGAGACCGAGACGTCCACCGAGGGCGGCCTGAACGTCGGCTACATCGAGAACGGTGACTGGATCAAGGTCAAGGGCGCGGCGTTCGGTTCCGGTGCCCGCTCCTTCCAGGCCAGGGTCGCCTCGGCCACCGCGGGCGGCAGGATCGAGGTGCGCCTGGACAGCGCCACCGGACCCCTGGCCGGCACGTGCACCGTCCCGGGCACCGGGGGCTGGCAGAACTGGACGACCGTCTCCTGCCCGGTGACCGGCGCCGGAGGCACCCGTGACGTGTACTTCCGGTACACGGGCGGCAGCGGCTACCTCTTCAACGTGAACTGGTGGCAGTTCAGCGGCTGACGGCGCCCCGCCCCCGTCACCGCTGTCGCCGTGC
>NZ_JACADT010000524.1:0-3974 GCF_013421635.1 Streptomyces sp. UH6
CTGCAGTGCGTGAGCCCGGACCGCGCCCTCGGCGGAGCTCCCGGCTGCGGCTTCTGCGACGGCTGCCACACGGCGCTGATCGGCACCCACGCGGACGTGTCCACCGTGGTCGCGACCGGCTCGCAGATCCTCGTCGACGACATGCGCGACACCGTGCGCAAGTCCTACACGGCCCCGGCCGGCGGCCGCTGGCAGGTGATCCTGGTCGAGGACGCCGAGCGGCTGAACGAGAAGTCCGCCAACGCCGTCCTGAAGGCGGTGGAGGAACCCGCCTCCCGCACCGTCTGGATGCTGTGCGCGCCCTCGGTGGACGACGTGCTGCCCACCATCCGCTCCCGCTGCCGCCTGCTGACCCTGCGCACCGCTCCGGTGGAGGCCGTCGCGGACCTGCTGATTCGCCGTGACGGCATCGAGCCGGAGACCGCACACGCGGTGGCCCGGGCAACCCAGGGCCACGTCGACCGCGCCCGCCGGCTGGCCGTCGATCCGGCGGCCCGGGAACGCCGGGCCGCCGTGCTCAAGCTGCCGCTGAGGGTGGGCGACGTAGGGGGCGCCCTGCGTGCCGCGCAGGAACTGGTGGACGCGGCGGCAGCCGACGCCAAGGCGCTGGCCGAGGAACTGGACGTCAAGGAGACCGAGGAGCTCAAGGCGGCGCTGGGGGCGTCCCAGGGCGGCCGGCTCCCGCGCGGCACGGCCGGCGTGATGAAGGATCTGGAGGACAAGCAGAAGCGACGCCGCTCCCGTACCCAGCGGGACAGCCTGGACCTGGCCCTGACCGACCTGACCACGTTCTACCGCGACGTCCTCGCCCTTCAGCTCGGCACACGGGTGGCGCTGGCCAACGTGGACGCGGAGGACGCCCTGCAGCGGCTGGCCCGGTCGGGACCGCCGGAGTCGACCCTGCGTCGGATCGAGGCGATCGCCGCCTGCGGGGAAGCCCTGGACCGCAATGTGCCTCCGCTGCTGGCCGTCGAGGCGATGACCATGGCGCTGCGTGACGGTTAGCCCGTCCGGGGCACTTCCGTGGCACTGGGCGTGAGCGTCGCTGCGGAGAGTTACGGTGGCGAGGTGGAGATCAGCCGCACCCCCCGCCCCGCGTCCCGGTCCCGGCGGGTCGCGCGCCTCGTCGGGGCCGCGCTCACGGCCTCCGCCCTCCTGCTGACCGCGTGTGCCGCCGGGCAGGGAGCGGAGGGCGGTCCCGGCGCCGGTCCGCCGCTCGCCGCGCTTCCCGGCGAGGGGAATCCGGAGCTGGCGCGTTTCTACGAGCAGAAGCCCTCCTGGCGTGCCTGCGGTGTGCCCGGTTTCCAGTGCGCGACCGTCCGCGCCCCCCTCGACTACGCGCGGCCGGAGTCCGGCGAGGTGCGGCTGGCGGTGGCGCGGACGAAGGCGACCGGGCCGGGCAGCCGACTGGGGTCGCTGCTGGTCAATCCGGGCGGCCCCGGCGGTTCCGCCGTCGACTACCTTCAGGGGTACGCGGCGATGGGATACCCCGCCGAGGTGCGCTCCCGGTACGACATGGTCGCCGTCGATCCACGGGGCGTGGCGCGCAGCGAGCCGGTGACCTGCCTCGACGGTCCGGGGATGGACGAGTACACGGGCACCGACCTCACTCCGGACGAGGACGCGGAGGCGGACGCCCTGGTGGCGGCGTTCAAGTCGTTCGCCGAGGGCTGCGGCGGCCGTTCGGCGAAGCTGCTGCGGCACGTCTCCACGGTGGAGGCGGCGCGGGACATGGACGTGGTGCGGGCGGCGCTCGGCGACGACGAACTGCACTACGTCGGAGCGTCCTACGGCACCTTCCTCGGCGCGACCTACGCCGGCCTGTACCCGTCGCGGGTGGGCCGGCTGGTGCTGGACGGCGCGATGGACCCCTCGCTGCCCGCGCGCCGGCTCAACCTGGACCAGACGGCCGGGTTCGAGACCGCCTTCCAGGCCTTCGCCCGCGACTGCGTGCGGCAGCCCGACTGCCCCCTGGGGGGCCGGGGAGCCGGCGTCGACACGGTGGGACGCGAGCTCAAGGAGTTCTTCGGCGGGCTGGACACCCAGCCGCTGAACGCGGACGATCGCGACGGGCGCAAGCTCACCGAGTCACTGGCCACCATGGGCGTGATCGCCGCGATGTACGACGAGGGCGCCTGGCCGCAGTTGAGGGACGCGCTGGCCTCGGCCATGCGGCGGAAGGACGGTGCGGGCCTGTTGGCCCTCGCCGACAGCTACTACGAGCGCGACCCCGAAGGCCGGTACACCAATCTGATGTTCGCGAACGCGGCCGTGAACTGCCTGGACCTGCCCGGAGCCTTCGCCTCCCCGGACGAGGTCCGTCAGGCGCTGCCCGCGTTCGAGAAGGCGTCCCCGGTCTTCGGCGAGACCATGGCCTGGGCCGCGCTGAACTGCGCCTACTGGCCGGTCGCCCCGACCGGGGAGCCCCGCCGCATCGAGGCCGAGGGGGCCGCCCCCATCCTGGTCGTGGGCACCACCCGTGACCCGGCGACGCCCTACGGCTGGGCAGAGGCCCTGGCCGGTCAGCTCTCCTCCGGCCGGCTGCTCACCTATGAGGGTGACGGCCATACCGCCTACGGCCGTGGCAGCGACTGCGTCGACGCCGCGGTCGACGCCTACCTGCTCGACGGCACCGTCCCTCCGGAGGGGAAGCGCTGCGTCTGACCGGCGGGAACAACCGTCCCATCGCTGGTTCGGAGCACCTCCCGAAACTGTGTAGACTTACCGTCGTCGCGGATCGCACCATGGTGCGGTCAGCACGTGCCGCTTTAGCTCAGATGGCCAGAGCAACGCACTCGTAATGCGTAGGTCTCGGGTTCGAATCCCGAAAGCGGCTCCGGTGGAACCCCGGTTCGGACACACTGTCCGGACCGGGGTTTTCCGTTGCCGTCACTTCGCGTCCGCGTAGCACTCCACCACCGCCGTGGTGAACGGGAAGCGGACCGGGGTCTCGCCGAAAGTGAGCCGGCCCGCCTCGTCTGAGCTCTCACGGATGGCGGCCGCCACCCGATCGGCCTCCTCGACCGGGCAGTGCACGATCACCTCGTCGTGCTGGAAGAAGACCAGCTCCGCCGCCAGTCCGTCCAGACGTCGACGGAGGGCCGCCAGCAGGAGGAACGCCCAGTCCGCGGCGCTTCCCTGGACCACGAAGTTGCGGGCGAAGCGGCCGCGGGCGCGCGTGGTGGCCGTGGAGCGCCCCGGACCGGGGTCGCCGTCCTCCTCCTCGGCGAGCGGGATACCGGCCTCCTCCGCCTCCTCCCGGCCGCCCGCCGGCGGGCAGGTCCGGCCGAGCCAGGTACGCACCAGGCGTCCTTCCTCGCCGGCGCGCGCGGCCTCGTCGACGTGTGCCACGGCGCGCGGGAACCGGCGGCGCAGCGCGGCGAGGTTCTTCAGGCCGTCGCCGGACGTCTGGCCGTAGATGGCGCCCAGTACGGCGACCTTGGCCAGGTCGCGGTCGCCGGCGAAGGCCCGCTCGGAGACCGCCTGGTAGAGGTCGCTCTCCCGTCCGGCGACCGCCATGAAGGCGGGGTCCCGGGATATGGCGGCCAGCACCCGCGGTTCCATCTGATCGGCGTCGGCGACCACCAGCCGCCAGCCGGGGTCGGCGACCACGGCGCGCCGGATCACCTTGGGGATCTGCAGAGCGCCACCGCCATGGGTCACCCAGCGGCCGGTGACCGTGCCGGCGGGCAGGAACTCGGGGCGGAACCGGCCGTCGCGCACCCAGTCCTGGAGCCAGGACCAGCCGTGGGCGACCCAGATCCGGTACAGCCTCTTGTACTCCAGCAGCGGGGGGACGGCGGGGTGGTCGACGCCGGCCAGCTCACGACGGCGGGTGGAGCGGATCCGGATGCCGGCCTGGGCGAACGCCTTCACCACGTCGGCCGGGAGGTCGGGCCGCACCCGGCGCCCGAAGGCGGCGGACACCTCGTCGGCGAGCTCGGCCAGGCGGCGCGGCTCGCCCGCACCGGGAT
>NZ_JACADT010000525.1:0-3970 GCF_013421635.1 Streptomyces sp. UH6
GCACCACCGGTGAGAGGAGCTTCACGTGACATCGTCGACGTCGGCGTCCGGCGGACGGCCCCCGGCCGGGAACCCCGGGGACACGGCCGGGGACGGGCGGGACCCCAACCGGTGGCGCGCGCTGTGGGTGACACTGGTCGCCGGGTTCATGAGCCTGCTCGACGTGACGATCGTCGCCGTGGCTCTGCCCACCATCCAGCGCGACCTCGACGCGAGTCCGGCCGAGGTGCAGTGGGTGGTCTCCGGCTACGCCCTCACCTTCGCCCTCGCGCTGGTGACGGCCGGCCGGCTGGGCGACGCGCTCAACCGGCGGCGGATCTTCCTGCTGGCGCTGAGCGCCTTCGTGCTGTGCAGCGCCCTCGCCGGGGCCGCCCCGAGCAGCACCTGGCTGGTGGTGGCGCGACTCGCCCAGGGCCTCGCGGCGGGCTGCATGGCACCGCAGAACTCGGCGTTGATCCAGCAGATGTTCCGTGGGCCGGAACGCGGCCGCGCCTTCGGCTTCTTCGGCGCGACCGTCGGCATCTCCAGCGCGGTCGGCCCGATCACCGGCGGTCTGATCCTGGCGCTGGCGTCCGGGGACGAGGGCTGGCGCTGGGTCTTCTACGTCAACGTCCCCATCGGTGTGCTCGCCGTGCTGCTGGGCCGCCGGCTGCTCCCCCGGACCCGGCCCAGCGGCAAGGGCGAGGTGGACGTCCCCGGCGTGCTGCTGCTCGGCGCGGGCGTACTCGCGCTGATGCTGCCGCTGGTGCAGGCGGAGGCCGGCGGCCTGGGCCGGCTGTGGTGGCTGTTCCTGGTCGGCGCCCTGCTGCTCGGCGTGTTCACCCTCTGGCAGCGCCGGGTCCTGGCCCGCGGGCGGCAGCCCCTGCTGGACCTTCGGCTGTTCACGCAGACCCGCGGCTACGCCGTCGGCGCGGGCGTCGGCACCCTCTACTTCGTCGGCTTCAGCGGCGTCTGGCTGGTCTTCGCCCTCTTCTTCCAGCACGGGCTGGGCTACTCGCCGCTCCGGTCCGGCCTGGCCGTCACCCCGTTCGCCGTCGGTTCGGCGGCCGCGGCCGTGGTGTCGGGGCGGCTGGTGGACCGGCTGGGGCGGCTGCTGACGGTGTGGGGGCTGAGCGGGGTGATCATCGGCATGAGCGCCACCGCGCTGGTGCTGCGCTTCGCGCCGGAGTCCGCGGCGACCTGGCTCGCCGCGCCCGCCCTGTTCGTGGCGGGGGTCGGCAGCGGCTCCGTCATCTCCCCCAACATCACCATGACCCTGCGCGACGTCCCGGTACGGATGGCCGGAGCGGCGGGCGGCGCGCTGCAGACCGGGCAACGGCTCGGCGCGGCGGTGGGCACGGCCGCGCTGCCGGGTCTCTTCTACCTGATCCTGGCCGGGGACGACGACAACTTCCGCAACGCGCTGGCGATCTCGCTGGGCGCGGCGCTCGTCGGCATGACCGCGGCGTTCTGTCTGGCCGTGGCCGACTGGCGGCGGGACCGGGGCATCCGCGGGCAGCGCCCGGGCGGTGCCGCTAAGGCCGCGGGGGACCCCGTGCGCGCGGACCGGTCACGGGCCGGCCGGACCTGAGCCGGCCGGACGGGGGCGCCGCACGGTCCCGTCCGGCCGGTCGCAGGAACGCGGGCCGCCCCTCGGAAGGGACGGCCCGCGGTCAGGACCGGACTAGCTCACCGACACGGCGGTGTCGTCGATCACGAAGCTGGTCTGCAGGGAGGAGTCCTCCACCCCGTTGAACTTCAGGGTGACCGTCTGTCCGGCCAGCGCGGACAGGTCGAAGGACTTCTGGACGTATCCGGTGGCCGCGTTGAGGTTGCTGTACGTGGCCAGCGTGGTCGACCCGGCGGTGACCGTCAGCTTGTCGTACTGGGTGCTGGAGGTCGTCTCGTCGGTGTCGATGTGCAGCCAGAAGGAGAAGGTCGCCTTGCAGCCGCTGGGAATGGTCACCGACTGCGACAGCGTGTCCGTGTGGCTGCTGCCGTAGCCGTCGAGCCACGCCTTGTACGAGCCGGTGCGCGCCGCCTGGCCGGTGTCGGTGGTGATCACGCCGCTGGTGGCGGTCCAGGAGGAGCTGCCCGACTCGAAGCCCGCGTTGCCGAGCAGTTGCTGGGCGGTGCAGCCGCTGCCGGGGGCGGAGACGGTCCAGGTGAAGGAGGCCGTGCCGGTCTGGCCGGCGCTGTCCCGGACGGTGACCGTGGTGCTGGAGGTTCCCGCGGTGGTCGGCGTGCCGGAGATCAGGCCGGTGGAGGAGTTGATGCCCAGCCCGGCCGGCAGCCCGGTCGCGCTGTAGGTCAGGGCGCCCGCGTTGCCGCTGGACGCGCTGATCTGGAGGCTGACGGCGGTGCCGACGGTGGCGGTGCGGTTGCCCGGGTTGGTGACGGTGACACCGGTGCCGGGCACGGGGAGGTGCGCGCCGACCCCGATGGCCGCGAAGGCGTTGCCGACGCCCGCGTACTGGGCGGAGCTCGCGCCGTAGAGCGCGGAGGCGGCGTTCAGCGCGGCGGTACGGGCGCCCGCGTAGTTGGTGCTGGACGTCATGTAGGTCGTCAGCGCCTTGTACCAGATCTGCAGGGCGGCCTCGCGGCCGATGCCCTGGACGGCGATGCCGTCCGTGGTGGGGCTGTTGTAGGTGACGCCGTTGATCGTCTTGGTGCCGCTGCCCTCGGCGAGCAGGTAGAACATGTGGTTGGCGGGGCCGGACGAGTAGTGGACGTCGATGCTGCCGATGCCCGAGTACCAGTAGTCCTTGGAGCCGCCGTCCTTGCTCGGCTTGTCCATGTAGCGCAGCGGGGTGCCGTCGCCGTTGATGTCGATCTTCTCGCCGACCAGGTAGTCGCCCACGTCGGCGGCGTTGCCCGCGGCGAACTCCGCGCCGGCCGCGAAGATGTCGGAGGTCGCCTCGTTGAGGCCGCCGGACTCGCCGCTGTAGGTGAGGTTGGCGGTGACCGAGGTGACGCCGTGGGTCATCTCGTGGGCGGCGACGTCGAGCGAGGTCAGCGGGTGGGTGTTGCCCGAGCCGTCGCCGTAGGTCATGCAGAAGCAGCTGTCGTCCCAGAACGCGTTGACGTACGCGTTGCCGTAGTGGACCCGTGAGTAGGCGCCCTGGCCGTTGTTCTCGATGCCGCTGCGGTTGAAGGTGTTCTTGTAGAAGTCCCAGGTGACCTGGGCTCCGTAGGCGGCGTCCACGGCGGCGGTCTGGTCGGTCGACGAGCTGGAGGCGGTGCCGGTGCCCCAGGTGTCGTCGGCGTCGGTGAAGAGGGTGCCGGTTCCGGAGGTGGAGCGGGCCAGGTTGTACGTCTTGTGGCTGCCGCGGGTGGTGTCGGTCAGCTGGTACGTGGACCCGGACAGGGTGGTCCCCAGGGTGACCGTGCCGCTGTAGAGGCTCTTGCCGGTGCCGGTCTTGATGTCCTCGGACTCGTGCAGCTTCTCGCCCGTCAGGGCGTCGGTGACGACCCGCAGGCGGCTGGGGGTGCCGTCGTGCTGGACGCCCTCGACGAGGGTCTCCCAGGCGAGACGGGGCGTTCCCTGGCCCGCCCAGACGACCTTGCGGGTGCTGTCCGCCCGCGGGGCCGCCGCGTCCTCGTCGGCCCCGGCCACGTGCGCCACGGCGGCCTTGACCGCCTTCGCCTCGGCGTCGGCCTTCGCCAGCTTCCCGGTGGTGGAGTCCACGGCTATGGTGCGCCGGGTGTTGAAGGTGGCGCTCAGTCCCTCGCCCTTGCCGGTGTCCGGCGCGGCGTGGACGACCAGGTCGCCGCCGAGGACCGGCAGACCGGCGTAGGTCCGCTCGTAACGGGTGTGCACCGTCCCGTCGTTGTCCCGGACGACATCCTTGACCAGGAGCTTCTCCTTGCCGCCGAGCTTGAGCTTCTTGGCGTGGCCGTCCGCCTTCGACTCGGCGTTCTTGATCAGCGTGGTGCGCTCGGTGGCCGTGATGTCGGCGGCGAGCGCGCCGGCGCGCAGCGGGGTGGCCTT
>NZ_JACADT010000526.1:0-3958 GCF_013421635.1 Streptomyces sp. UH6
GATCACCTCGCGCAGGTCCTCCAGCGCCTGGTGCGCGCTCGCGCGAATCACCCCCGCGGCCCGGCGGACGTCGTCCGGCGAGGCCCCCGGGTTGTACTCGACCGCCCCGGCCTGCACGCTCAGCAGCGACAGCCGGTGGGCGAGGACGTCGTGCATCTCCCGCGCGATCTCCTCCCGCACCTGCCGCCGGGCCTCGTCCGCGGCCCGTACCGCGCGCTCCTCGAGGGTCGCGACGAGGGCCCGCCGAGAGCGTACGTACAGCCCCCAGCCGATCGCGCAGGCGACCAGGGTGAAGTAGGTGAGCGCCGACCCGACGGCTTCCTCACCCCGGTCCAGGTCCGTCGCCAGGAACAGTCCGAACTGGGCGAGGGTGAAACCGCCCAGCCAGGCGGTGACCCGGCGCGGGCGGTGCGCGGCGACGGTGAACAGGGCCACCAGGGTCGCTCCGGTCAGGAAGTGGAACTGGGTGCCGGCGAGCATGAGCAGCACGGCCAGCCACACCGGCCACCGCCGCCGCAGGAACACCGCTGCGCAGCCGAGCGCCCCGGCGACCTGCTCCGCCACCGGGACGCCGGCGGACGCGTCGCCCCGGTACGCGGCGTCCGCCGTGACGACGGAGAAGACCACGGCGAAGAGGAAGAAGGCGATGTCGACGTAGAGGGCGGAGCGGGTGCGCATGACCTCGAATGTACGGGCGACCCGGCCGTGCGCGGCGCGGTGCGCCCGGGACCGATACTTTCGGACGACAAGGCCGCCCCCGTCCGATACCGACGCCCGACGCCGTCCGCCGACCGCGCCGTCACGATGGGCCCATGAAGGGTTTCCTCGGTTTCCTCAGCTTCGTCCTCGTCGTCGGCGGCCTCCAGGGGCTCGTCCAGCACTTCTTCGACACGTGGATCCCCGTGATGGGCTTCATGCGCCACGTCTACGTCGACGGCTACGAGATCTACATCGGCGTCGCCCTCCTCGTCCTCGGGACGGCCGTGGGGGTGGCCGCGGGCCGCAAGGACGGCACGCGCGAGGGCTGAGGCCGACGCGCCGCGCACGGCTGGCGGACGTGCGCAACCGCTCGATGGGCCGCGGCCGTTGACTCCCCACGAACCCCACACTTAACTTATCCGCATCAATTCGACAAAGGGACCGAAACTTTCGAAGACCTCGAGCCGTCGCACCCCTCGGGCCGGCCGTATCGGTTCCGCCCCCGCGGAAAGGACACGCACGTGAAGACCCGACGGAAGTCACGCTTACGCCCCTTCCTGCTGACACTGCTGGGAGGAGTGGTTCCCCTGCTCGCCGGCTTCCTCCTCTCGGCGCCGAACGCACAGGCCGCCTCGCTGACCGAGGTGACCAATTTCGGGAACAATCCCGGCAATCTGCGCATGTACGAGTACGTTCCGGCCAGTGCCGGAGCACGTCCGCCGGTCGTGGTCGCGGTCCACTACTGCACCGGCACCGGGCCCGGCTTCCACTCGGGCACCGAGTTCGCCTCGCTGGCCGACCGGTACGGGTTCATCGTCGTCTACCCGGACGCCAACGTCAGCGGCCAGTGCTTCGACGTCTCCTCCCCGCAGGCGCTCAGGCACGACGGTGGCAGCGACCCGACGAGCATCGCCTCCATGGTGCGCTCCGTGGTGCAGCGGCACGGCGCCGACGCGAGCCGCGTCTACGTCACCGGGGCCTCCTCCGGGGCGATGATGACCAACGTGCTCCTCGGCGACTACCCGGACGTCTTCAAGGCGGGGGCGTCGTTCATGGGCGTGCCGTTCGGGTGCTTCGCCACCACCGACGGATCGGGATGGAACAGCGCCTGCGCCAACGGTCAGATCAGCAGGACGCCCCAGCAGTGGGGGGACCTGGTGCGCGCCGCATACCCCGGTTACGACGGACCGCGGCCGCGCGTGCAGCTCTGGCACGGCGCGACGGACACGACGCTGCACCACAACAACCTCGGCGAAGCGGTCAAGCAGTGGACCGACGTGCTGGGCGTGAGCCAAACCCCGGTGCTGACCGACAGCCCGCAGTCCGGGTGGACCCGCACCCGCTACGGCGCCAACGGCACCCAGGCGCCGGTCGAGGCCATCTCCCTCTCGGGCGTCGGCCACAGCCTGCCCACCTCCGGCATGGCCGCGAGGGCCATCGCGTTCTTCGGCCTGGACCAGACCACGCCGCCGCCCACCACGCCTCCGCCGACCACCCCGCCGCCGAGCGGTGCCTGCCGGGTGACGAACACCGTCAGCGCATGGAACAGCGGTCTCACCGACAACATCACCGTCACCAACACCGGTTCGTCGACGCTCACCGGATGGACCCTGACGTTCACCCTGCGCTCCGGGCAGACCATCACCTCCGGCTGGAACGCGACCTTCTCCCCCACCAGCGGCGCGGTCACGGCCAGGAACGTCGGCCACAACGGGACCCTCGCCCCCGGCGCCGCCACCTCCATCGGCTTCCAGGCCACCCACACGGGTGACGCCGGGACGCCGACGGACTTCAAGCTCAACGGATCCGCCTGCCAGACCGGCTGACCCGCCCGGCCCCCTCGCCGCCCGGCCCCCTCGCTGCCCGGCCCCCTCGCCCGGACGTCCGGGCGAGGGGACCGGGCCGTTCGTCATTCCTCCGTGAGATCGTCATTCCTCCGTGAGGTCGAAACGGAGGCCCGAGGTGGATCCGCCGCGGCCGGGGCGGGTGTGACGGGCGGTCCACAGGACGCCCCGGCCGTCGGAGCCGCGGGCGTACTGGTGGGCGCGGGTGACGGTGAGGCCCTCCCGGGGGACCTCCTCGGCGAACAGGTCGTAGGGGCCGGGGAGTCCGGGGCGGAGCAGGCGGCCGAGGGGCCGGCTCCCGTCGAGGTGGGACAGGCGCAGGCGGTAGGAGCCGGGGCGCGGTTCGACGGGGACCAGGGGCAGCCAGTGGTCGGGGACCTCGGTGCGCAGCCGGTAGGCCAGGGTGCCGGCCGGCGGGGCCGGGGCCGCCTCGGCGGGCGGGGTGGCGCGGTTGCGGTCGAGGGTGGCGCCGTGCGGCGTGGGGACGCGGCGTTCGACGGCCCAGGCCAGGTTGGCGTCCTCGTCGCGGACCAGCAGCACTTCCTCGAGCGGGTCGCTCTCCAGGGAGCTCGCGGTGACCGGCGGGACGAAGAGGGCGGTGCGGCGGCCGCCGGAGGCGGTGCCGAGGCGGTAGAGGGACCAGTGGGCGTCGCCGGCTCCGGCGCCCGGCAGCGGCAGCAGGGTGGGGCCGCCGAGTTCGGAGCTGAAGGTGTCGCCGACGACGACGGAGGTGACCGTGGTGAGGGAGCCGGCCGGGACGTCCAGCGGGACCAGGTACCAGTCGTTGCCGTAGACGGTGGCGAACTCGGCGACCAGCATCCGGGCCAGGTCGGACGGCGCCGCCTCGACGGAGCCGAGGGCGACCCGCGCGTCCTCGAACTCCCAGAAGCGGCGGGCGGGCATGCCGGGGAAGCGGACGGGCGCGGGGAACGTGGTGGACAGCAGCGGGGTGCGGTCGGGCGCCGGGGCCAGTCCGGTGGCCCCCGTGGCGGTGAAGTCGGTCCAGTCGAGGGTGCCGCCCTGGTACGCGTCGGCGGTCAGGGTGGTCTCGGTGAACCCTTCGGCGAGGCCGACCGAGAAGCGGTACTCCAGCCGCTGCGGGTCCCAGGTGTCCGGGCCCGTCCCGGCGGCGGTCAGGTGGCGTTCGTCGTACCAGGCGAGCCAGGCCTCCAGGACGGGGACCGCCTCGGGCGGCAGACCCCACAGCGGTTCCTGGGGGGTGGGCGGGGAGGCGTGCAGGGTGAAGGCGACGGAGGTGCCGTCCGGCACCCGGCCGCGGAGCACCGCGAGGTAGCGCACGGTCGCCTCGTCGACGGCGCCCTCCTCGCCGGTGAGGCCGAGCGGGTAGTCGTCGAGGAGGAGGGTGACGGCCTCGGCGACGGCGTCGGCGGGGAGGTCCGCGGCGCGCAGCATGC
>NZ_JACADT010000527.1:0-3949 GCF_013421635.1 Streptomyces sp. UH6
CCAGGCCGGCCATGGTGCGGATGCCGCGGTGCACGTGCTCGCGGACGCTCGAGCGGATGTCCGCCCGCAGTTCGGGGCCGGCCTCGCCGTGCCAGTCCTTGTCCAGCAGGGTCAGCGTGATGTCGTCGGCGATGGCGTCGGCGTGCGGCAGCAGCGAGGCCCACGCGCGCTCCACGGCGCGGCGCGGCCCCCGGCCGCTCGTGGACGCGTCGTCCAGGCCCCCGCCGCCGGGCACGGCCGACGAGGCGGTTGCGGCAGGTGTGGCAGTTGTCAGGCCCATGCCTTTGCCCATGACCCGGAGGATGGCACGGAGCGCACAGCCGCGCCAGCCCCGGCGCAGGTGGCCAGGGCACTGCGCACCAGCGACTTTGTGCGCACCGCCCATGTCGGATTCTGTGCACAGCGCCCACGGTAGGGGATCGCCGGAGCCGAACAGCCAGGCAGCCGCCCCGGGCGCAGAGCCGGCAAGGGGCAGACAGGGAGCGCGCGTTGAGCCCACCCACGACCGCAACCACGGAGCGCACCGACCGCGACGGCGGACCGCCGGCGGTCTTCTCGATCACCGATGTGTCGGTCCGCTTCGGAGGCGTCCAAGCGCTGTCCGCGGTCTCGCTCGACGTGGCGCCCCGGCAGGTGCTCGGCGTCATCGGGCCCAACGGGGCGGGCAAGACCACGCTGTTCAACGTGGCCTGCGGCTTCGTGCGCCCGGACACCGGACGGCTGCTGTGGAAGGGCGAGGAGCTGACCGGGCTGCGCCCGCACCGGCTGGCCTCCCTGGGCATCGGCCGGACCCTCCAGGGCCTTGGCCTCTTCGACCGGATGACCGTCCTGGAGAACGTGATGGTCGGCGCCGACCGGCACGCCAGGACCGGCTTCGCCTCCGCCCTGTTCGGCCTGGGCCGCGGAGCCCGGGACGACGCCGCCCTCGCCGCGCGGGCCCGGGAGGCGCTGGCCGGTCTCGGCGTGGAACGGTACGCGGACCGCCTCCCCGGCAGCCTGCCGTACCCGGTCCGCAAACGGGTCGCCCTGGCCCGCGCGCTGGTCGGCGAACCGGAACTGCTGCTGCTGGACGAACCGGCCGGCGGCCTGGCCGACGACGACATGGCCGAACTCGGAGAGCTGATCCGCGCACTGACCGACCGGATGGCCGTGATGCTGGTCGAGCACCACATGGATCTGGTGATGAGCGTGTGCGACGACATCACCGTCCTCGACTTCGGCCGGGTCATCGCCCGTGGCGGACCCGACGAGGTGCGCCGCGATCCCGCCGTCGTCGCCGCCTACCTCGGCGAAGAGGTCGGCGAAAGGGGCGGCGAAGAGGCGGGCGACGAGGCCGGTGGAGGAAGCGGCGGAGGGACCGGCGGAAGGGCCGGCGACCGGCGGCCCGGAGTGGGGGAGTGACATGTTCGAGGTACGGGACCTGACCACCTCCTACGGACCGGTCCGCGCCCTGGACGGAGTGTCCTTCACGGCCCGCGAGAGCAGGGTCACCGCCGTCCTCGGAGCCAACGGCGCCGGCAAGACCACCCTGCTGCGCACGGCCTCGGGGCTGGTGCGCCCGCACCGCGGACAGGTACTGCTCGACGGCCGGGACATCACCCGCACCCCCGCCGAGGACATGGCTCGGCTCGGTCTGGCCCATGTCCCCGAGGGCCGGGGCGTGATCGCCGAACTGACCGTGGAGGAGAACCTCCGGCTGGGCGGACTGCACCGCGCCGCCCGGACCCGCGCGGCCGACGTCGAGCGGATCTGCCGCCTCTTCCCGGTGCTCGGCGAACGCCGCGACGCCACCGCGCACGTCCTCTCCGGAGGCGAGCGGCAGATGCTGGTCATCGGCCGCGCCCTGATGGCCGCCCCCAAGGTGCTGCTGCTCGACGAGCCCTCACTCGGCCTCGCCCCCCGGATCGTCGCCCAGATCTTCGGCCTGCTGCGGTCCCTGGTCGCGAGCGAGGGCCTGACCGTGGTGCTGGTCGAACAGAACGCCCGCAGCGCCCTGTCCATCGCCGACGTCGGCGTGGTGCTCAACCTCGGCAGGGTCGTCGTCCAGGACGACGCCGCGACGCTTGCCGCCGACGAGAAGCTCCGCCACGCCTACCTCGGCTTCTGACCCCCGGCTTCCGACCCCGGCCTCAGACCCCGGCTTCCGCCCCAGGGTTCTGCCCCCGGCCTCCTGCCCACCCCTCTCACCCCCGGCTTCCGACCCCTGGTTCCTGACCCACGGGAGACCTCGTGCAGCAGCTCCTCACCACCGCGCTCGGCGGGCTGACCCTCGGAGCGGTCTACGCGGCGTTCGCGCTGGCGCTCTGCCTGATCTGGCGTTCCACCCGGATCGTCAACTTCGCCCAGGCGCCCATGGCGATGATCACCACCTACATCGCCCTGGTGATCATCGACGCGGGCCACTCCTACTGGACCGGGTTCGCCGCGGCGCTGATCGGCGGCCTGCTGCTCGGCGCGGTGGTGGAACGCGTGGTGGTCCGGCCCGTGGAGGGCAAGTCCGAGATCAACGCGGTGATCCTCACCCTCGGCCTGTTCATCCTCATCCACGCCGTCGCCGGCATCGTCTTCGGATCCCGCTACCGTTCCTTCCCCGCGCCCTTCGGGGTGCGCGGCCTCACCATCGGGGACACACCCGTCGCGCTCACCGGCTTCGGCGTGTTCACCGTCGTCGCCGTGATGGTGGTGATGGGGCTGCTGGTGCTGCTGTTCCGGTACACCGAGATCGGGCTCAGGATGCGGGCCGCCGCCTTCAACCAGGAGGTCGCCCGCATCCTGGGTGTCAAGGTCGGCCGGATGCTCACCCTCGGCTGGGCCCTGGCCGCCCTGGTCGGCTCGCTCTCCGGACTGCTCATCGCCGGCGGCAGCCTGGTGCACCCCGCGTACATGGACTCGGTGGTGGTCTACGGCTTCGTCGCCGCCGTCCTCGGCGGCCTGGACAGTCCCGTCGGCTCGGTGATCGGCGGGATGCTGCTCGGCCTGTCGCTGAGCACCGTCAGCGGCTACCTCGGCTCCGAACTCGTGCCGCTCGCCGCACTCGTGATCCTGATGGCCGTGCTGCTGCTGCGGCCCGGCGGCCTCTTCTCCCACCACGCGGAACGGAGGGTCTGACGACCATGCCCACCACCACGGAAACCGCGGAGAAGACCCCGCCGCCCGCCGAGGCCCGGGGAGGGCTGCGCAGGCGCTGGGAGAACTCGGTGCTGCCGCGGCACCTGACCCTCGCCGTCCTCGGCCTGCTCGCGGTCACGGTCGTGCTGGAGACGACCGGTTCCTTCGCCAACTCCCAGCTGGCGTCGATGGCCTACCTCGGCATCGCGGCCGGCGGCCTCACCGTCCTGACCGGTCTCAACGGTCAACTCTCCCTCGGCCACGGCGCGTTCATGGCCGTCGGCGCCTACACCACGGCGCTGTTCCTCGACGGCGACACCCCCCTCCCGCTGCCCGGCGTCCTCGCCGCCGCCACCCTGGTGACGCTGCTGGTCGGCGCCGCCGTGGGCGTCGCCGCCGCGCGGCTGCACGGTCCGTACATCGCGGGCGCCACGCTGGCGCTCGCCGTCGCGGTACCCGGCGTGGTGCTCCACTTCGACCGCCTCGGCGGGGAACAGGGGCTGGGTGTCCGGATGCCCGAGACCCCCGCATGGGTGCTGGACGCCGCCTACTTCGTCACCGGCAGCGAACTGAACCCCACCAAGTACGTCGCCTACATCGGCTGGGCGGCGCTGGTCGTCACCTACGTGCTGCTCGCCAACCTGATGCGCGGGCGGGTCGGCCGCACCTGGCGGGCCGTGCGCGACGACGAGGTGGCCGCCGAGATCGCGGGGGTCCACCTGGGCCGGGCGCGGGTGCTGGCGTTCGTGGTCAGCACCGCCTGCGCCGGCCTGGCCGGCGCGGTGATGGCGATGGCCGTGCGGATCACCGCGCCGAGCGGCTTCTCGCTCACCCTCTCGCT
>NZ_JACADT010000528.1:0-3947 GCF_013421635.1 Streptomyces sp. UH6
GAGCCGCTCCCGCTCACGGCGTGCGGCAGCGCGCCCCAGCCGCAGCATCTGGGAGACACCCAGCGCCTGCACCACGAACACCACGCCGAACGCGACCCGGTAGTCGTCCCCGGTGAGGTCCAGCAGCACCCCGATGGCCAGCAGCGTCGTCATCGATGCGGTGAACCCCCCGATGTTGGTGATCCCCGACGCCGTCCCCTGCCGCTCCGCCGGATTCGCCGGACGCGAGAAGTCGAACCCGATCATCGAGGCCGGTCCGCACGCGCCCAGCACCAGGCACAGCAGCGCGAACACCGCCAGCGGCGCCCGCCCCGGCCAGGCCAGCAGCACCGCCCACACCACCGCGGTCGCTCCGACCGTGCCCAGCGCGAGCGGCATCCGCGCCCCGTGGCGACGGGCGACGAGCTGCCCGTAGAGCACGCCGACCACCATGTTGACCAGCACGATCAGCGTCAGCAGCGTGCCGGCCCGGGCCCGGTCCATGCCCTGGTCCTCGACCAGGAACGGCATGCCCCACAGCAGCAGGAAGACCATCGCCGGGAACTGCGTGGTGAAGTGGGTCCACATCCCCAGCCGCGTCCCCGGCTCGCGCCAGGACTCGGTGATCTGGTGCCGCACGTACCGGGCCCCGCGGTGGCCGGTCCGCTCGGTGCCGTACCCGTCCGGATGGTCCTTGAGGAAGAGCAGCGTCAGCACCAGCACCACCACGCCGCACAGCGCGCTGCCGACGAACGACGCCGTCCACCCGAACTGCGTCAGCGCCCGGGAGAGCACCAGGGTGGAGACCACGTTGCCGCCCTGCCCGATCAGACCGGCGAGCTGCCCGATCAGCGGCCCGCGCCTCGCGGGGAACCAGCGCGCGCCGAGCCGCAGCACGCTGAGGAAGGTCAGCGCGTCGCCGCAGCCCAGCAGCGCGCGGGAGACCAGGGCCATGCCGTACGAGGGCGCCAGCGCGAAACCGAGCTGCCCCAGGGTGAACAGCACACACCCGACGACCAGCACCCTCTTGGTGCCGAAACGGTCCAGCAGCAGGCCCACCGGGATCTGCATGCCCGCGTAGACCAGCAGTTGCAGCATCGAGAAGGTGGACAGCGCGGAGGCGCTGACGTGGAAGCGCTCCACCGCGTCGAGGCCGGACACGCCCAGTGAGGTGCGGAAGAGGACGGCCACGAAGTAGACCGAGACGCCCACCGACCACACGGCCACGGCCCGCCCGCCGCCCGGCGGGTCCGGCGGCGGCGTGTGCGGCCCGGCGCGTTCCACCCCGGTCGCCCGGGCGGGGGATCCGTCGCTCATCGGGCCTCTCCGCGCGCCAGGTGGGAGAACCAGCCCACGTGCCCGTGCACGGCCTCGACCGCCCGGTCCGCGTCGCCCGCCCGCAGCGCGTCCAGGATCTCCCCGTGCTCGACCAGGGTCTTGGCCACCCGGTCGGGGTGCGAGTGCATCACCGCGGCGCCCATCCGCAACTGCCGGTCGCGGAGCTGGTCGTAGAGGTGGGAGAGGATCGCGTTCCCGCCGCTGCGGACGATCTCGGCATGGAAGCAGCGGTCGGTGACCGCGGCGGCCGCGTAGTCCCCGCCGGCCGCCTGCTCCCGCTGCTGCTCCAGCAGTTCCTCCAGACGGGCGATCAGCCGCGGCGGAGCGGGCACCGCCTTGCGGGCCGCGTACTCCTCCACCAGCAGCCGGGTCTCCACCACGTCCGCGATCTCCTGCGCGGTGACCGGCAGGACCAGCGCGCCCTTCTTGGGATAGAGCCTGATCAGCCCTTCCGCCTCGAGCCGCAGCAACGCCTCCCGGACCGGGGTGCGGGACACCCCCACCGCCTCGGCGAGTTCGCCCTCGGTGAGAAGACTGCCCCCCTCGTACGTGCGGTCGAGGACTGACTGCTTCACATGGATGTAGACCCGCTCGGCGGCGGGCGGCGGCTTCGGCGGGGCGGTCATGCGGACAGCATAGATACAACACGTGCGCATCCGTTGCCCGGATCCGGCATGCGGACGGCCCCCGGACCGGAATCGGGGAAAAACACCCCTCCTCCGCGCGCAACCTATGGGCCCCGGTAGTCGTCGGACATCACGCACCGCCGTATCCCGCGGCGGCGCCCTGCCCCAGGGAGCGTTCAGGGGCACATCACATCCGGGGGTTCCCCACGTGAAGACCGGCATCGGAAGCCGCCGCCTGCGCAGAGCCGCGGTCTCCCTCGTCACCGGAGGCGCGATGCTCCTCGGCGGGACGCTCGCCGCGGCGCCCGCGCACGCCGCCCCGGTGAACAACTCGCCCGGCCGTCCCGTCGCCGCCGTCCCGCCGCCGCTGAAGAGCGTGACCTCGCCCGGCATCGCCGCCAAGGGCGGCTTCGTGATGGAGAGCGACAACGGCCGGACCACCTTCAGCAAGGCGGCCGACACCCGACGGCCCACCGGCTCCACCACCAAGGTCATGACGGCCAAGGTGGTGCTCAGCCAGCCGAACCTGAATCTCGACGCCAAGGTGACCATCCAGCAGGCGTACAAGGACTACGTGGTCAAGAAGGGCGCCTCCTCGGCGAACCTGGTCGTCGGCGACAAGGTGACCGTCCGCCAGCTCCTGCACGGCCTGATGCTGCCCTCCGGTTGCGACGCGGCCTACGCGCTCGCCGACAAGTACGGAACCGGCACGACGCGGGACGCGCGGGTGAAGTCGTTCATCGGCAAGATGAACACCACCGCGAAGAACCTCGGCATGACCAACACGCACTTCGACTCGTTCGACGGCATCAGCAACGGTTCGAACTACTCCACGCCGCGCGACCTGACCAAGCTGGCCCGCGACGCGATGAAGAACTCGACCTTCCGTTCCGTGGTGAAGACCAAGTCGTACACCGCGAAGACCGTCACCAAGAGCGGCTCCACCCGCACCATGGCGACCTGGAAGAACACCAACCCGCTGCTCGGCAGCTACAGCGGGGCGACCGGCGTGAAGACCGGCTCGGGCCAGGTCGCCGGCTACTGCCTGGTGTTCTCGGCCACCCGCAACGGCAAGACGGTGATCGGCACGGTGCTGGCCTCGACGTCGTCGGCGCAGCGCACCACCGACGCGACCCGTCTGCTGAACCACGGCTTCGCCCGCCTGGGCTGAGACAGCCTGGTCCGGGACCGACTGGACCGGGACAGCCCGGGTGCGGGACCGCCCGGGCGCGGGACCGCCGGCAACGGCGCGGGGGCCCGCCACGCGTGCGCGTGGCGGGCCCCCGCCGTGCCGGGCCGGAGGGCCGTCAGGCCCAGGTCATCAGCCGCTTCGGGTGCTCCAGCACCGCCGCGACGTCGGCCAGCACCTTGGAGCCGAGCTCGCCGTCGACCAGCCGGTGGTCGAAGGAGAGGGCGAGCGTGGTGACCTGCCGGGGCTTGACCTTGCCCTTGTGGACCCACGGCTGGGGCTTGACCGCCCCGAAGGCCAGGATCGCTGCCTCCCCCGGGTTGAGGATCGGCGTCCCGGTGTCGACGCCGAAGACGCCCACGTTGGTGATGGTGACGGTGCCGCCCTGCATGTCGGCCGGGCCGGTCCGCCCCTCGCGGGCCGTCGCCACCAGCTCGCCCAATGACGCGGCCAGCTCCGGCAGCGTCTTGGCGTGCGCGTCCTTGATGTTCGGCACGATCAGCCCCCGCGGCGTGGCCGCCGCGATGCCCAGGTTGACGTAGTGCTTCTCGACGATCTCCTGGTTGGCCTCGTCCCAGGACGCGTTGATCCCGGGGTTGCGCCGGATGGCGACCAGCAGGGCCTTGGCGACCAGCAGCAGCGGGTTGACCCGCACGCCCGCCATGTCCGGGTCCTGCTTCAGCTCCTGGACCAGCTTCATCGTCCGCGTCACGTCGACCGTCACGAACTCGGTGACGTGCGGGGCGGTGAAGGCGGAGCCGACCATCGCCTGCGCGGTGGCCTTGCGGACGCCCTTGACCGGGATCCTGGTCTCC
>NZ_JACADT010000529.1:0-3935 GCF_013421635.1 Streptomyces sp. UH6
CACCCCGCCGGCCCCGAGGACCACCAGCGACCTGCCCGGTTCGGGGCGCAGCCGGTTGAGCACGGTGCCCGCGCCGGTCTGCCCTCCGCAGCCCAGCGGCGCGACGACCTCGGCGGGGAGGCCGGAGGGCACCTTGACCACGCCGCGTTCGTGGACGACGGCGTGCGTGGCGAAGCTGGACTGGCCGAAGAAGCCGGCGTGGACCGGCGCGCCGTCGAGGGAGAGGGGAGTGGTGCCGTCGCCGCGGCCGCCGGAGAAGTTCAGGGCCTGGGCGGTGCGGCAGTAGGCCGGGTGCCCCGCCACGCACTGCTCGCACGCCCCGCAGCTGGCGAACGTGAGGCAGACGTGGTCCCCCGGGGCGAGACCGGTCACCTCCGCGCCCACCTCCTCGACCCGGCCGGCGCCCTCGTGGCCGAAGACCATCGGGGTGAGGTGCGGCGGCCAGGCGGCCCGCATGCTCAGGTCCGTGTGGCACACGCCGACCGCGGTCATCCGCACCAGGACCTCGTTCGGCCGGGGATCCTCGAGGAGCACCTCCCGCACGGTGAACGGTGCGCCCGGCGACCCGGTGACGGCCGCCCGGACGACCCTCACGAGCGCCCTCCGGGAACCTCGCCCGATTCCTCCTGCGAGGCCTCGGCCACGCGCTCGAGGAAGAAGTAGTAGTAAGGGCCCTCGGCGGTGACGCCCTTGGCGTTCATGATGCCCATGAGGGTGGCGTCGTCGACCCGCTTGAAGTGGTCGAAGACCGGCTGGCCGTCGTAGACCATCGTCGCCGTCGACTCGCCGCGGAACTCCACGGTCCACAGACTGGCCTCGCCCTTGCCCAGTTCGACGTTGGAGTACAGCTCGCCCTTCTCGTCACGGCACAGCAGCGGCTTGACGTCGTGCACGGAGGCGAACGACTTGCCGTACCAGCCGGCCTTCGCCAGCATGCCGTTGAGGGGGTGGCCGGTCTCGAACTCGCCGCCCTTCCACTCGCCGAGGATCTCCTCGGGACGGACGGTGTCCAGGGCGGCCCAGACGGCGTCGAGTCCGGCGGCGTCCACCGGGCCGTCCACCGCACGGAGCTCCTGGAAACGGGCGCGGGCCTCGGACGTGTTCATGCGATGTCCTCTCGTCGGTGCTGAACCAGGGATGTGGGGCATCGGGACGACGCGGCGCCGCGGGGCGTCGTGCCGGAGGGGCCCGCCGCAGGCGCCGGGCCGCCGGCGGGCCCGGCCGCGTCACCGTGAGGCGCGCTGCGCGGAACGGGTGAGGGACGGCCGGGCGAGCGGGAGGGCGGTGTCACCGGTGACCGTGCCGGGGTGCCCGACGGTGCCCAGGCTCAGCAGCACATGGCGTTCGGCGACCTCCTCGGCGGTGAGCGGTCCGTCGGCACGGAACCAGTTGGCGACCCCCTGGCACATGGTCAGGACCGAGCGGACCGCGTCGGCCGGGATCGGCGTGGTGAACACCCCCTGGGCACGGCCGGCCTCGACGGTGTCCAGCAGCATGTGCTGGAGGTAGTCGCGCAGGGCCACGTAGCGGGCCCGGTTCTCCGGCTCCAGGCTGCGGATCTCGGTGTCCAGGAAGGCCAGACGCTGACGGTGGGTCATGTACAGCACGATCGACTCGACCATGCCGCAGAACCTCGCCAGCGGATCGTCCCCGGCCTCCGCGGCCGCCGCGCGGCAGCGGTCGAGGACGTCCTTGATGGAGGTCTCCAGCAGGGTGGCCAGCAGGGCCTGCTTGTTCTCGTAGTGGTAGTACAGCGCGGGCACGGTGACGCCGACCCGGCCGGCGATCTGGCGCACCGACGTCCCGTGGTAGCCCTGCTCGTTGAAGGCCTCCATGGCGTGCACCAGGATCGGGTGCAGGCCGAGCGGCCCGTAGGAGCGCCAGTGCTCCGCTGAAGGCTGGGTGTCCTGGCTCGGCTCGGTGCTCAACGGCTCTCCTCGGGGCGGGCGGCGATCGGCGACATCGTACGGCCGTGAGGCGCGGGAACTTCTCCTCCCGGATACTTAGCGAGCGATCAGTAAACCACGGCGACCGCCGTCCGGTCTCGACTCACTTCCCTGACCGATGTCGCGAAAAACATCTGCCGCAAGGGGAGTTGACCGATCGCCATCGCCCTCCTACGTTCTTAGCGAACGCTCAGTAAGGCCCCGGTCCGCTCGGCGGTGAGTTCGCCGCGCACCGAGAGAGGAACCCATGAGCCATCACCCTTCCGACCCTCCGGACCCCGGCGGAGCCGGACGCCCCGGCGGAGCCGGGCCCCTGGACGGTGTACGCGTGGTCGAACTGGCGGGGATCGGCCCCGGCCCGTTCGCCGCCATGCTCCTCGCCGACCTGGGCGCCGACGTGGTGCGCGTCGACCGCCCCGGCCCCTCGCCCCTCGGCGGCGATCCCGCCTTCGACGTGACCAACCGCAACAAGCGCTCCGTCCTGGTCGACCTCAAGTCGCCCGAGGGCCCCGCCACGGTGCGGGCGCTGGCGGCCCGCGCCGAGATCCTGGTGGAGGGCTACCGGCCCGGCGTCGCGGAGCGGCTGGGGGTCGGTCCCGAGGAGTGCACGGCCGTCAACCCGGCGCTGGTGTACGGCCGGATGACCGGCTGGGGCCAGGGCGGACCCCTCGCGCCCCTGGCCGGGCACGACATCGGCTACATCGCCACCGCCGGCGCCCTGTCCATGATCGGGACGTCCGACGGCCCGCCCGCCGTCCCCGTCAACCTGCTCGGCGACTACGCGGGCGGCTCGCTCTACCTGACCACCGGTGTGCTCGCCGCGCTGCTGACCGCCCGCGCCACCGGACGGGGCCAGGTGGTGGACGCGGCGATCGTCGACGGCACCGCCCACCTGACCTCCATGTTCTGGGGCATGCTCGCCGAGGGCACCTGGCGGGACGCCCGCGGGGGCAACCTGCTCGACGGCGGCTGCCCCTACTACGGGACCTACCGGACCGGCGACGGCGGCTGGATGGCGGTCGGCGCCCTGGAACCGCAGTTCTACGCGCTCTTCGTCTCCCTGCTGGGCCTGGACGCCGACGACCTGCCGGACCGCGCCGACCCCCGCAACTGGGCGGAGCTGCGGGACCGGTTCGCCGCCCGGTTCCGGAGCGCCACCCGCGCGGAGTGGACGTCCGTCTTCGAGGGCACCGACGCCTGCGTCGCGCCCGTCCTCTCCCTGCGCGAGGCGGCCGGACACCCGCACCTGACCGGGCGCGGCACCTACACCGAGGCGCACGGCATCACCCAGCCGGCCCCCGCGCCCCGCTTCTCCGCCACCCCCGGCACGCTCCGGCTGCCCCCCGCCGCACCCGGCGCTCACACCCCCGACGTGGCCCGCGACTGGGACGTGCCCGAACTGCTGAAGGACCACCGCTGATGGAACTGTCCTCACCCCTGACGTACGCGGGCGATCCGCGCGCCGCCGCGGACGAGGCGGCCGCCCTGGAGTCCGCCGGACTCGACGCCGTCTGGGTGGCCGAGGCGTACGGCTTCGACTCCCCGACGATCATGGGGTACCTGGCCGCGAAGACCGAGCGGATGCGGATCGGCTCGGCCATCCTCAACGTCTACTCGCGCACCCCGGCGCTGATCGCCCAGACCGCGGCCGGGCTCGACGCCCTCACCGGCGGCCGGGCGATGCTCGGCGTCGGCGCCTCCGGACCCCAGGTCGTCGAGGGCTGGCACGGCCGCCGCTACGACCGCCCGCTGGGGCGCACCCGCGAGGTGATCGAGCTGTCGCGGCGGATCTGGCGGCGCGAGGTCATCGAGCACCACGGCATCACCGACCTGCCGCTGCCGGCCGAGAAGGGCGGCACCCACGGCAAGCCGCTGAAGCTGCTCACCCACCCCGTGCGCGACGCGATCCCCGTGTACGTCGCCGCCCTCGGGCCCGCGAACGTCCGGATGACCGCCGAACTCGCCGACGGCTGGCTGCCGTTCCTCTTC
>NZ_JACADT010000053.1:0-14238 GCF_013421635.1 Streptomyces sp. UH6
CCGGGTCCGGTCACGGGCACCGCGTACCCGGTGCCGGCGATCGTCCTCTTCACGTGGTCGTCCTCCCCCTCGGGTTCGGGACCTGAAGCATCCCCCTCAAGTGTAAAGAGAAGGTAATGCGGCGGCCGTCTCATTTCCGCCCGGTTCCCGCCACAGTCCCGCAACACACGGGGGGTCCGCCAGGTCCCGGGGGACCGTGCGATGATGAGCGCGTCAACTGCATACCGGCCGCTTGAATCCGCGCGGGAGAGTCCCGGACCCCGGACCCACGTCTTCCCAGATGTGCGGTCGGCCCGGGCGCCGAAGGAGCAAGTCCCTCCCTTGAATCTCTCAGGCCCAGTCACCGCGCGGGCGAGGCACATCTGAAAAGCGGTCCGCCCCCGCGGCGGTCCCACCCACGGTGCAAGCCCTGACACCGCCCGTCCACGGCCGGCGGTCATGGCGAACCTCTCAGGTTCCGATGACAGATGGGGAGGAACACCCCACCGTCACGCCCTCGCCCGTACCGGGAGTCCGCCATGAGCAGTTCCGACCTCCGTCACACCGCGCTCGACGCCCTGCACCGCTCGCTCGGCGCCACCATGACCGACTTCGCCGGCTGGGACATGCCGCTGCGGTACGGCTCCGAGCGCGACGAGCACAACGCCGTCCGCACGAGCGCCGGCCTGTTCGACCTGTCCCACATGGGAGAGATCACCGTCACCGGCCCGCAGGCGGCCGACCTGCTGAACTTCGCCCTCGTCGGCGACATCGCCTCGGTCGGCGCGGGCCGCGCCCGGTACACGATGATCTGCCGGGAGGACGGCGGCATCCTGGACGACCTGATCGTCTACCGCCTCGCGGACGGCGAGGCCGGCCGGCGGACCTACATGGTGGTCGCCAACGCCTCCAACGCCCAGGTCGTCCTCGACGCGCTCACCGAGCGCGCGGCCGGCTTCGACGCCGAGGTCCGCGACGACCGGGACGCCTACGCCCTGATCGCCGTCCAGGGCCCCGCCTCCCCCGGCATCCTGGCCTCCCTCACGGACGCCGACCTGGACGGCCTGAAGTACTACGCGGGCCTGCCCGGCACCGTGGCGGGCGTCCCGGCGCTGATCGCCCGGACCGGCTACACCGGCGAGGACGGCTTCGAGCTGTTCACCGCCCCGGAGCACGCCGAGGAGCTGTGGCGGGCGCTGACCGTGGCGGGCGAGGCCGAGGGCCTGATCCCGTGCGGCCTGTCCTGCCGGGACACGCTGCGCCTGGAGGCCGGCATGCCGCTGTACGGCCACGAGCTCTCCACCTCCCTGACCCCCTTCGACGCCGGGCTCGGCCGGGTCGTGAAGTTCGCGAAGGAGGGGGACTTCGTCGGCCGCGCCGCCCTCGCCGAGGCCGCCGCGCGCGCGGAGGAGAACCCGCCGCGCAAGCTGGTCGGCCTGGTCGCGGAGGGCCGCCGGGTCCCCCGCGCGGGCTACCCGGTGGTCGCGAACGGCGAGGTGATCGGCGAGGTCACCTCCGGCGCCCCCTCCCCCACCCTGGGGAAGCCGATCGCCATGGCCTACGTGGACGCCGCGTACGCCGGGCCCGGCACGGCCGGCGTGGGCGTCGACATCCGGGGCACCCACGAGCCGTACGAGGTCGTCGCGCTGCCGTTCTACCGGCGCCAGAAGTAACCCTTCCGGCGCCCCTCCCGTTTTCCCGTTCCCTCGGACACTCCCCGCGTACAGGAGAATTTCTGTCATGAGCAACCCCACGGACCTGCGCTACAGCAAGGAGCACGAGTGGCTGTCGCCCGTCGAGGACGGCGTCGCCACCATCGGCATCACCAAGTTCGCGGCCGACGCGCTCGGTGACGTCGTCTACGCCCAGCTCCCCGAGGTCGGCGAGAGCGTCGCCGAGGGCGAGACCTGCGGCGAGCTGGAGTCCACCAAGTCGGTCTCCGACCTCTACTCCCCGGTCTCCGGCGAGGTCACCGAGATCAACGAGGACGTCGTCAACGACCCGTCCCTGGTGAACTCCGAGCCCTTCGAGGGCGGCTGGCTCTTCAAGGTCCGCCTCTCCGAGGAGCCGAGCGACCTGCTCTCCGCCGACGAGTACACCGAGTTCGCCGGGAACTGAACCTGATGTCGACCCTGAACACTCCCCTCCACCAGCTCGACCCCGAGGTCGCCGCGGCGATCGACGCCGAGCTGACGCGCCAGCAGTCCACCCTCGAGATGATCGCGTCGGAGAACTTCGCTCCGGTCGCCGTCATGGAGGCCCAGGGCTCGGTGCTCACCAACAAGTACGCCGAGGGCTACCCGGGCCGCCGCTACTACGGCGGCTGCGAGCACGTCGACGTGATCGAGCAGATCGCGATCGACCGCCTCAAGGAGCTCTTCGGCGCCGAGCACGCCAACGTGCAGCCCCACTCGGGCGCCCAGGCCAACGCCGCCGTGATGCACGCCCTGATCAGGCCGGGCGACACCATCATGGGCCTCGACCTGGCCCACGGCGGGCACCTGACCCACGGCATGAAGATCAACTTCTCGGGCCGGCTCTACGACGTGGTGCCCTACCACGTGGGCGAGGACGGCCAGGTCGACATGGCCGAGGTCGAGCGCCTGGCCAAGGAGTCGCGGCCGAAGCTGATCGTCGCCGGCTGGTCGGCCTACCCGCGGCAGCTGGACTTCGCCGCGTTCCGCCGGATCGCGGACGAGGTCGGCGCCTACCTGATGGTGGACATGTCGCACTTCGCGGGCCTGGTGGCCGCGGGCCTGCACCCGAGCCCGGTGCCGCACGCCCACGTCGTCACCACCACCACCCACAAGACGCTGGGCGGCCCGCGCGGCGGTGTGATCCTCTCCACCGCCGAGCTGGCCAAGAAGATCAACTCCGCGGTCTTCCCCGGCCAGCAGGGCGGCCCGCTGGAGCACGTGATCGCGGGCAAGGCGGTGGCCTTCAAGGTCGCGGCCTCCGACGAGTTCAAGGACCGTCAGCGCCGGACCCTGGAGGGCTCCCGCATCCTGGCCGAGCGCCTGGTGCGGGACGACGTCACCGCGGCGGGCGTCTCCGTCCTGTCCGGGGGCACGGACGTCCACCTGGTCCTGGTCGACCTGCGCGACTCCGAGCTGGACGGGCAGCAGGCCGAGGACCGGCTCCACGAGATCGGCATCACCGTCAACCGGAACGCGGTCCCCAACGACCCGCGGCCCCCGATGGTGACCTCCGGGCTCCGCGTCGGCACCCCGGCGCTGGCCACCCGCGGCTTCGGCGCCGAGGACTTCGCCGAGGTCGCGGACGTGATCGCCGAGGCGCTGAAGGCCCCGTCGCCGTTCCCGGCCGACACGGCCGCCGCCCTCGGGGCGCGGGTCGAGGCCCTCGCCGCGAAGCACCCGCTGTACCCGGCGCTGTGATCCCGGCGACGCTGTGATCCCGGCAACGCTGTAACCGTCCCCGCACGGCGCGTGCGGATTTCGCACCGCCTGGGGCATTACGTACGATTCCCGTACGTGCTGTGGGGCGTCCCGCCCACCACCGCCTGGTGGACGGGGCGCCCCGCGCCCTTCCCCCCACCCCACAGCCAACGATTCAACGAGGAGTCGACGTGGCCGTATCGGTCTTCGACCTGTTCTCGATAGGCATCGGCCCGTCCAGCTCCCACACGGTGGGCCCGATGCGTGCCGCGCGCATGTTCGCCGCCCGCCTGCGCAACGAGGGCCTGCTGGAGGCCACCGTCTCCGTCCGCTGCGAGCTCTACGGCTCCCTGGGCGCCACCGGGCACGGCCACGGCACGCCCAAGGCCGTGCTGCTGGGCCTGGAGGGCGACTCGCCGCGTTCCGTCGACGTGGAGTCGGCCGACGAGCGTGTCGAGAAGATCAAGGAGACCGGCCTCCTGCGCCTGCTGGGCGACCACGAGATCGCCTTCGACTTCGACACCGACCTGGTCCTGCACCGCCGCGAGGCGCTCCCGTACCACGCCAACGGCATGACGGTCGCCGCCTACGGGCACGGCGGCGAGGAGCTGCTCCACAAGACGTACTACTCGGTCGGCGGCGGCTTCGTCGTCGACGAGGAGGCCGTCGGCGCGGACCGCGTCAAGCTGGACGACACGGTGCTCCAGCACCCCTTCCGCACCGGCGACGAGCTGCTGCGCCTCACCCGGGAGACCGGCCTGTCCGTCTCCTCGCTGATGCTGGAGAACGAGAAGGCCTGGCGCACCGAGGAGGAGATCCGCGCCGGTCTGCTCGACATCTGGCGCGTGATGCGCGAGTGCGTCGACCGCGGCATGTCCCGCGAGGGCATCCTCCCCGGCGGTCTGAAGGTCCGCCGCCGGGCCGCCGTCACCGCCCGCCAGCTGCGCGCGGCCGGCGACCCGCTGGCCCACTCCATGGAGTGGATCACCCTCTACGCCATGGCGGTCAACGAGGAGAACGCGGCCGGCGGCCGGGTCGTCACCGCCCCCACCAACGGCGCCGCGGGCATCATCCCCGCCGTCCTGCACTACTACCTGAACTTCGTGCCGGGCGCGGACGAGGACGGCGTGGTCCGCTTCCTTCTCGCCGCGGGCGCCATCGGCATGCTCTTCAAGGAGAACGCCTCCATCTCCGGCGCCGAGGTCGGCTGCCAGGGCGAGGTCGGCTCCGCCTGCTCGATGGCGGCCGGCGCCCTCGCCGAGGTGATGGGCGGCTCCCCCGAGCAGGTGGAGAACGCCGCCGAGATCGGCATGGAGCACAACCTGGGCCTGACCTGCGACCCGGTCGGCGGCCTGGTCCAGATCCCGTGCATCGAGCGCAACGGCATGGCCGCGGTGAAGGCGGTGACCGCCGCGAAGATGGCCCTGCGGGGCGACGGATCGCACAAGGTCTCCCTCGACAAGGTCATCAAGACCATGAAGGAGACCGGCGCGGACATGTCGGTGAAGTACAAGGAGACGGCGCGGGGCGGGCTCGCGGTCAACATCATCGAGTGCTGATACGCCCCTCCTGGCCTTTCGGCACAATGCGGCGCTTCACCTCCTTCCCGCTCCGACCGCGAATGCGTGGACGAACGGGAGTCGACCAGGAGGTGAAGATTCCGTTTCGCACTCCGGTGCACGAGTCCGCCGAGGAAATCAGGGGCCGAAAGCGGCGACGCATTCGACCTTCTTAACGTCCGGCAATCCAAGAGCAACATTCGATTGGCATGCTCCCACCAATGGCGCGGAGCACGTCGATCGCCCGGCGCGCCAGGACCTCGGGAAGAAGGACAGCCCTTACATGCGCGCTCCTCTGATATCCAAGATCGCGATCGCGGTCACCCTCGCCACCGCGGCCTCGGCGTCGATCACGACGACCGCGGTCGCGGGTACCACGGCCGCCGACACCGCGATCGCCGACGCGGCTCGGTCCGCGGCCCTCGCCCACGCCTCGGAGACCGGTCTGACCGACCGGAGCGGACTGGTCGCCAAGGACGTCATGACCGACCGGGACGGCAAGCGGCACGTGCGCTTCTCGCAGACCTACCGGGACCTCCCCGTCGTGGGTGCCGACATCGTCGTCCACCTCACCGCGTCCTCCGCGTACCTCGGAGTGACACGGGCCTCCGACCAGGCCGTCTCGGTCCCGACCGTGACAGCGGAGGTGACGGCGGAGCAGGCACGCGGCAAGGCCACTTCGGTGGTGTCCAAGGGCCGGGCGTCGGCACCCCGACTGATCGTGCGCGTCCGGAACGGCACGAGCGTCCTGGCCTACGAGGTCGAGGTGGCGGTGAACGGCGACACGACGGCGTCCCGCACGGTCGTGCTCGACGCGATCACGGGAGGCGTGGTGAGCGAGGCCGCCGCCCTGGACGGGTTCATCTCCCCCGGACTGGAGAGCAGACTCAAGGCCCTGGACGGGCGCGCCACACCGTCGGTGGACGGGAACTCTGCGGCGGCGAAGCCGGAGAAGCCCGGCGCCACCTACCCCGCGCCGGCCGTGGGAACCGGACTGTCGATGTACAGCGGCACGGTGTCGCTGAACACCACGCGAACCGCCGCGTCGTCCTACGCCCTGGTCGACGGCACTCGCGGCAAGGCCGAGATCAGGAACGCCAGGAACAGGGTCCTGACGGCGTCACGCCTCCTCTCCGGCTCGAGCACGATGACCGACTCGGACAACACCTGGGGCGACGGCACCACGTCCGACACCAACACCGCCGGCGTGGACGCCCAGTACGGGCTCGCGTCGACCTACGACTTCTACGAGAACGCGCTGGGCCGCACCGGCATCCGCGACGACGGCGTCGGCCCGGCCGGCGTCGTCCACTACGGGACCGACTACGGCAACGCCGGGTGGAGCGACGGCTGCTGGTGCATGGTCTACGGAGACGGCGACGGAGTGTTCTTCGCCGAGCCGCTGACCCAGCTCGACATCACCGGACACGAACTGACGCACGGTGTGGTGTCGGCCACGGCCGGCCTGGAGACCGAGTACAGCGTGTACGGCGACCAGATCGGCGAGTCGGGCTCGCTGAACGAGTCACTGGCCGACATCTTCGCCGTCGCCGTGGAGTTCGGCACGCAAACCGCCGATCACGCCCCCGACTACATGGTGGGTGAGGACCTCGGTCTGCAGCAGGGCTTCCTGCGTCGGCTCGACCGTCCGTCGCTGGACGTGCTGGAGGGCGCCGTCGACTACTGGAGCCCCAACGCCCCCCGGACCGAGGTGCACGCGGGATCGGGTGTCTCCTCGCACGCCTTCTACCTTCTCGCGGAGGGCAGCGGAAGCAAGACCATCAACGGTGTCGAGTACGACTCGCCAACGTACGACGGCTCCACGGTGACCGGCATCGGCCGCGACAAGGCAGTGGCGATCTTCTATCAGGCGCTGACCCGGTACATGGTCTCCAGCACCGACTTCCACGACGCCCGTACGGCGACGCTGCAGGCCGCCGCAGACCTCTACGGCCAGGGCGGCGCCGAGTACGCGACGGTGGACAAGGCCTGGGCCGCGGTGAATGTCACCGCGGCCAACGGCTGACGACGACCGACGGCGGGGCCGGCCCACCGGCTCGGCCTGTTCGGGCGGTTCGGGGTGACCTGAACCGCCGCACGGGCGGAGGAGGGCCGCCGGCCGTCCGGGTACGGATGCCAGGTTCGGCGCGCGGCGCCGGGAAGGGCCGCGCGGCATCGGCGCGCCGATGAGCGCGTCCCCGGCCCCGGTCCGTATCCCGCACGGTCCCGGTCCGACTGGCCGCACCCGCACCGCCCCCGGGCTCGCACCCGCGCAGTCGCGCGTACTCCCCGCCGGAATCCGTTTGTCCCACGGCGATCACGCCGCGGCGAGGGCGCGGTGCGTACCGCGGACGGGCCGACCGGCGGTCGCGAGCCGCTCCACGCTCCGCCTCGCGCCCGCGACTCCCGATCCCGACGAACGACGAAGCGAAATGGATCCAGAAGTGAACTCCCTGAGCAATCGGACCGCGTCCCCACAGGGGTCGCACCGGCCCCGACAGCGCCTGGCCGCCACCGTGGCGATCACAGCCGTGGCACTCGCGCTCTCCTCGCTGCCGGCCTCGGCGGACACCGCGCCGGCGGCTCACGCCGCCGAGCGGGCACGGGGCGTGAAGGCGCTCCCGCAGATCGAGGCGACCGCCAGGCCGGGCGCCGGATCCGCGAACCTGTCGCCCGGACAGCGCAGGAAGCTGCTCGACCGGGCCGCCGTCACGGCGGCGGAGACCGCTCGTTCGCTCGATCTCGGCCCCCGGGAGAAGCTGGTCCCGAAGGACGTGATCGAGGACGCCGACGGCACGGTCCACACCCGCTACGAGCGTACCTACGCCGGTCTGCCGGTCCTGGGTGGTGACCTGGTGATCCATCGTCACGGCGGGGACCACACCGTCACCTACGCCTCCACGGCGAAGCCGGCCCTGTCGACCACGGCGGCCGAGGTGCCGGCCGCCACGGCGAGGAAGGCCGCCCTGGGCAAGGCCGCGGACGAGGGCACCCGGAAGGGCGACGCGAAGAAGGATCCGCGTCTGGTCGTCTGGATGACGGACGGACGGCCGAAGCTCGCATGGGAGACCGTCATCACCGGCCTGCAGCAGGACGGCTCCCCCAGCGAACGCCACGTCGTGTCCGACGCCGCGGACGGCACCGTCCTGGGGAACGCCGAACATGTGCGGCTCGCCGACGGTCACAGCCAGTACAGCGGCAAGGTCACGATCGGCTCCACCCGCCAGGACGACGGCACCTACGCCCTGGTCGACCCCGAGCGCGGCGGCCAGCGGACGCTCGACTCCACCGGCAACCACCGCGGTGTCCTGTTCACCGGTCCGGACGACGTCTGGGGCGACGGCACGGCCGCGAACCGGGAGACCGCGGCGGTGGACGCCGCGTACGGCGTCCAGACCACGTGGGACTTCTACCGTGACCGGTTCGACCGGCTCGGCATAGCCGGTGACGGTCGCGGCAGCACCTCCCGGGTCCACTACCAGGCCCAGGAGGGCGTGCACCTGGCCAACGCCAACTGGCAGGACGAGTGCTTCTGCATGAGCTACGGCGACGGCAGGGACGGTCTCCACCCGGTCACCTCGCTGGACGTCACGGCGCACGAGATGGCGCACGGTGTCACCTCGTCCACGGCCGGGCTGGGCGACTTCGGGGAATCCGCCGCCCTCAACGAGGCGATCAGCGACATGTTCGCCACCGCCGTGGAGTTCCACGCCGACAACCCCCACGACGTTCCCGACTACATGCAGGCCGAGCTGGTCGACATCCGCGGCAACGGGCAGCCCATCCGGTACATGGACCGTCCCACCAGGGCGGGCGAATACTACGGATACGTCCCCCTGGACTACTGGACTCCCCAGACGAAGAAGGCCGAGTCGCACATGGCGGCCGGGGTCGGTGACCACTTCTTCTACCTGCTCGCCGAGGGCAGCGGACAGAAGACGATCAACGGAGTGGAGTACGACAGCCCCACCTACGACGGCCGGCCGGTCGCGGGCATCGGTCTGCACGACGCCACCGACGTCATGTACCGCGCGCTCACCGTCTACATGACCAGCACCACCGACTACCCGGGCGCGCGGACCGCGACGCTCCAGGCCGCGGCCGACCTCTTCGGTGCGGGCAGCGACGCCTACGAGGCGGTGGCCAACGCCTGGGCGGCCGTCAATCTCGGGAACGGGTACGTCAACCACATCGCCGTCGACCCGCCGCAGACCGAGCCGGTCGCGGTCGGACAGCCGGTGAGCCGCCGGATCGCCGCGTCCAGCACGCGTCCCGGGCCACTCACCTTCGCGGCGAAGTCGCTGCCGCTGGGTCTGTCGATCGACCGCGTCACCGGCCTGATCACCGGCACGCCCGAGAAGGCGGGTGACTCCGACTCGGTCATCTCCATCACCAACGCGGCGGGAGACACCCGGGAGCTGTCGTTCACCTGGGCCGCGCTGGAATCCGGCGGCCACTTCTTCGTCAATCCCACCAGGTACCTGATCCCGGAGAAGGGCACCGCCGAGTCCCCGATGACCGTCCGGGGCAGGCCGGTCAACGCGCCGGGCGACCTCGAGGTCACGGTCGACATCACGCACGCCATGGGCAACGCCATGGTCATCGACCTGATCGCCCCCGACGGCACCGTCGTACCGGTCAAGCCCTGGGGCCCTTGGGAGCTCAGACCCGACCTGCGAGCGACCTACACGGTGGACGCCTCGGCGGTTCCCGCGGTGGGCACCTGGAAGCTGCGCGTCGTCGACGGCACCCCGGGCATCTTCGACCTGGACACCGGAACACTCGTGAGCTGGAGCCTGACCTTCTGACGGTTCGTTCCGCCACCGCGGGCGGCGCCCTGTCCGGCCGGGCAGGGCGCCGCCCGCGTCGTTTCCGACGCACGCATCGTCCCCTGGAAACGCTCCACTGCGACGGTTTTCCGGCTGAACGGTCCGCCCGGTCGACGATATTGCGCACGAGTAAATTCTTCGCGTCCCGGCCGTTGCTTTCCTCCGTCCGCCGGCGGCACGGGAAATAGGGAAAGCCCATTTCCGCGGCAGCCAATCCGGACTTTACCGATCTTCGTGCACCTTTCCTTCATTCATGGTGCCACCCCCCACGCGATTTCCGATCGATGCGCCTGAGCATGCGCCAGAACTCGTCGCCTCCGTGTCATTCAGGCCATATACATTGCCGCCGAAGTCAGACGATCAGTCATTTCACGATCCAGGAGTTTGCTGTTGCTGCTCTCCTCTGTCCGAAGACCTGCCACGTGCGTGGGCATGGCGCTTGTCTTCGCCCTGCTGCCTCCAGCCGCCGCCCACGGCGCCGAGCCTCCCGCACCTGCTCCCGCGGCGAACCCGGGGGCGACCAGCGGCCCCCAGCGAGCACCGGCCACGGTGACCCTGATCACGGGTGACAAGGTGACGGTGACTCCGGGCCGCCCCGGGACCGCTCCGGAAGTGAGCGTGGAGCGAGCGCCGGGCGCCACCGGCTCGGTGCGCGTCTCGTCGGAGAACGGGAACACCTACGTCTACCCGGACGAGGCGGTCCCCTACATCGCGGCCGGCCGGCTCGACAGGGAACTCTTCGGTGTCACCCAGCTGTTGGCCCAGGGCTACGACGACAGGAGCACCCGTGACCTTCCGCTGATCCTCACCCGCACGAAGGGGTCGGCCGCCCTCGGGTCCGACGCCCCGAAGGACGAGGCCGCCGGGGAACCGGCCTCCGCGCTGCCGGGTACGGAGTCCACGCTGAGCCTTCCCTCCATCCGCGGTGAGGCGGTCCGCACCCGCCGCTCGAAGGCCGCCGCCTTCTGGTCCGCCCTCACCGGTCCGGCCCGGCGCAAGGGCACCCCGTCGGAGGGCCGGGCCAACGGCGCTCCCGCCACCCCCGGGACCGCCCCCTTCGCCGCCGGTGTCGACAAGGTCTGGCTCGACGGCAGGGCGGAGGCTTCGCTCACCGAGAGCACGGCGCAGATCGGCGCCCCGGCCGCCTGGGCGTCCGGAGGCACCGGGGCCGGGGTCCGTGTGGCCGTCCTGGACTCCGGTATCGACGCCACCCACCCGGACGTCGAGAAGCGCATCGTGAAGTCCAGGAGCTTCGTCCCGGGCGAGAGCGTCACGGACCGCGGCGGGCACGGGACCCACACCGCCTCCACCCTGGCGGGAACGGGGGCCGCTTCGGACGGCCAGGAGCGGGGCGTCGCCCCGGAAGCCGATCTGCTGGTGGGCAAGGTCCTCAGTGACAAGGGGTACGGGCTGGACTCCTGGATCATCGCGGGCATGGAATGGGCGGCGCGGACCGAACGCGCCAAGGTGATCAGCATGAGCCTGGGTGACGCGGCCCGCCACGCCCAGAACGACCCGCTGAGCATCGCCCTCGACGAGCTGAGTGCCGAGACCGGCGCGCTCTTCGTCGTGGCCGCGGGCAACGAGGGACCTGGCCCGTACAGCGTAACCTCACCGGGAACCGCGGACGCCGCGCTCACCGTCGGCGCGGTGAACCGGTCCGACGAGCTCGCGGAGTTCTCCGGTGCCGGACCGCGCCATTTCGACGACGGCCTCAAGCCCGACATCACCGCACCGGGTGTGGGCGTGCTGGCAGCGCGTTCGCAGTACCTCAAGGACGGGGGCGACGGCTACTACATGACGCTCGACGGCACCTCCATGGCGACCCCGCAGGTCGCCGGGGCGGCCGTTCTGCTGGCGCAGAAGCACCCCGGGTGGTCGGCGCAGGACATCAAGGACGCCTTGATGAGCACCAGCATGCGCACCCCGCGGCACAGCGTCTACCAGGCCGGGACCGGCCGGGTGGTGGTGCCCGCCGCGTACTACGCCGAGGCTTTCGCGACCGGGTCGGTGGACGCGGGGCTCATCCCCTGGTCGCCCGGCGCGCAACGAGAGCCTGTCCGGCGCGAGATCACCTACACCAACACCGCGGACAGCCCTCTCACCCTGGACCTCTCCGTCGACGCGGAGGGCGCCGGGTCACAGGCGTTCGCACTGGGCGCCGACCAGGTGACCGTTCCCGCGCACGGCACCGCGCGCACCGAGGTGGTGGTGGACCCGAGCGGGCTCGCTCCGGGCCGGTACGCCGCGCAGGTCGTCGCGAGCAGCACCGCGGGCGGCCGGACGACCCTCCACACGGCCGTGGGGATCTCCGTCGAACCCGAGAAGCACAACCTCACGATCCGTCTGCGGGACCGCGCCGGACTGCCCATGAGCGGGTCGGTCCGCATCGCCGGTGACAACGGGGTCACGACCGACGTGTGGATACCTGAGGACGGGCGGCTCACCAGCCGCTGGGCCCCCGGCACGTACACGCTCCAGAGCTACCCGGAGGTGGAGGGACTCCACGGGCCCGGCTCCCTCGGCACCGCGATACTGGTCGAGCCGGAGGTCGACCTGAGCAAGGACCGCGAGGTGGTGCTCGACGCCTCGCGGGCGCGTCAGGTCAAGGTGGACACTCCACAACCGACCCTCGCCCTCAGGAGCAGGATCGACGTCTGGCGCTCCTTCACCGCCTCCGAACCCGAGCCCGGCGCCGGAGCCGTGTTCGACGCGCTGTTCCCCTCCCCCGCCCACGACAGCGTGTGGGCCCTGCCGACCGGGAGCAAGGTGCGGAAGGGCAGTTTCGCCTTCGGCACCAGGTTCCGCGCCGAGCAGACGCCCCTGACGATCTCCCGTGGCGGACAGCGTCTCCACGACCCGCTTCCGCAGCCTGGGGCCGCGGACCTGCCGGACGGCAGATCGAGACTGACGGCCCTCTTCGCCGACGACGGCTCGACGGGCGCCTACTCGGGTCTTTCCGCCCGCGGCAAAGCCGTGGTCGTGCGCGGCGGCAGCGTGACGGCCACGGACCAGGCCGCGGCGGCGGCGGAGGCCGGCGCCGCGCTGCTCCTGGTCGTCAACCAGGGGGCCGGCCGGATGTACGAATGGTTCGGCCGGCCGGGCTCCACCGAGTCCGGGTCGGTCCCGGTCGCCTCGGTCACCTCGGAGGAGGGGGAGGAACTGATCGAGGGAATCACCGCGGCACGCGGCGAGCGGGTGGCTCTGACGATCGAGTCCCACCCGACCCCCGACTACCTGTACGACCTGGCCGACTACCACATCGGCGCGGTGCCCGAGGATCCCTCCGCGGACACCGCCCCCGGCAGCCTCGCCCGGATCGACCAGTACTTCGCCCTGGCCCCGGGGAAGCACGGCCTCGAGCACCGGGACGACTATCCCCCGTACCACTGGCAGGGCAGGTCCGCCTATCAGCCCGGCAAGGCCGTACGCCTTCCGTTCGAGGGGCAGCCGGTCTCCCCGGGACCGCGCACCGACTGGGTCTCCGCCGGCCCCGGCGTCACGTGGCAGGAGTTCACGCTCCTGGAGGACCTGCCGTTGCGTGCCGACACCAGGACCTATGAGGGCGGCAGCAGACAGGAGGACCGCTGGTTCAGCCCCGTCGTGCGCCCGCGAATGCTCGACGACGGCGTCCTGGTCCGCAACCCGGACGGCTCGTTCACCGCCGGCGTCGAGGGGTACGGCGACGCGGGAGCCGCGCACGGCGGCGCGACCGGCACACAGCTGACCTCGTTCCACCAGGGTGACAGGCAGCTCTCCATGAGCCCGTACGCCTGGGTCGGCACCGGCGGTCTGGCACCGGAGCGGCTTCCGTACCGGATGGTCGTCGACACGACGGGCCTGGACGCCCTCAGTCCCTACTCCACCACCACCCGCACCGAGTGGCGCTTCACCTCCGCCTCCGTCGCCACCCCGCAACGGATTCCCCTCGTCCAGCTGGACTACGAGACCGAGCTGGACCTCGAGGGGCGGGCGGAACGCAGAACCGGCTTCACCATCAGGCCCCACGTGCTCGGCGGCTCCTCCCCGCAGGACGCGGTGTCGTCGCTGACGCTGGAGGTCTCCTACGACGACGGGGATACCTGGCGGAAGCACGACCTGAAGGAGAGGAAGGGTGCCTGGCGCGCGGCTCTGACCGCGCCCCCCGGGGCCGACCACGTGTCCGTCCGGGTCACCGCCGGGCAGCACAACGGCGGCGGCGTCACACAGACCGTGGTCCGGGCCTTCGGTCTCGCTCCATGAGCCGGGTGAGGGTGGGCCCGGTCTGACGGCCGCGGGCCGGACGTCCTTGGGGGAGGGGTCGCGCGACTCCTCCCCCAAGGGCTTGCGCGACTGCGCGACGTGGACGTCGTCGAGCGCTGACGGCCGCGGGCCCGGCCCCGGGGGAACGGCTGCCACCCGCGAGGGCGCGCGCGGCCCTACCCTGGCCGCGACGGACTTCCCTCCCGTGAGGAGTGCGCGTATGGGTCCCTCCGA
>NZ_JACADT010000530.1:0-3925 GCF_013421635.1 Streptomyces sp. UH6
AGCCTGGGAAGCCGGGGAAGCGGGGGAAGCCGGGGCGGCCGGGAGTGCCGGGGCGGCCGGGAACGTGCCCCCCGCCCTGCGGTCCCCCGTTCGCGCCGCGTCGCCGGAGACGACGTCCGCAGCGTCCCGCCGGGGCGGAACGGCCGGCGCGCCCCCGCCGCCCGTCGGGTGCCCGGGCCTCATCCCTGGACCCGTGTCCTCGGCCCCACCGGACCCACCGGACCCACCGGACCCACCGGACCCACCGGACCCACCGGACCCACTGCGACCACGGACACCGCCGCCCCCGAAGGTTCCGGCGGCGGCTCCAGGTCCCTCCGCGGCACCGACCGCACCGTCCCCCCGTGCCACGGCGTGCAGTTCGAGAGCCTCCTCCAGCTCCCCCTCCCCGCGCCCCAGCACCGCGTGCAGCGCGCGGATCACGTCCGGCCGAGCCACCGTCGGCCGGGTGCGGTGGAGGTAGCGCGAGAGCATCTCCTGGCTGGTTTTCACACCCCGTTCGCCCAGCCGACGGGCCAGCGAGGACTGCGTGGCCCGCCCCGGGTCCTCCTGCCACCACCTCCGCAGCGTGGCCGCGAGCCGCAGACGGGCAGCCACCCCCGAGGCCACTCCGGCCTTCGCGAACTCCCCACAATTCCGCCCCGGTTCCTCACGCATTTGATGCGCCTCCCCCACGCTCCTCTGCATGAACGCTGGTCAGCCGCGTGCATAGGAGCCGATTTGTGCATGAATCAACTGACCCGCCGGAAGTATAGAACTCGCCGGAATTGCCGGGGCAGTGTTGAGGCGTCCAAGCCACCCGGTCGAGCGTCATCGGCCGGATGAAACCACCGTCGTACGCGATCCACGACGCGACCGCGACGGCAGTTCGAAAGGACCCGCATCCGTGCGCAACGCCACCGAGCAGCTCACCCCGGCCACCGAGGCCACCCCGTCCCGCAAGCCGGCCCGCCGTCGCACGGGGGCCGTCGCCGCCCTCCTCGCCACCACCCTGGCCGGCGGCCTGATGGCCTTCGCCCCGGTCGCCTCCGCCGCACCGGGCGCGGCCGACTCCGTGTCCGCCCGGCCCGGTGACCGTCTGAGCGACCGCGAGGCGGACCGCATCCTCGACCGTGCGGGCGTGCGCCGCGTCTCGCCGGGCGACTGTCACAACGTCAACCGCTCCCGCTGCACCAGCTACCAGGGCATCCAGGAGGACACCGTCCGCGGCCTGGTGAAGCTCAAGCGCGACAGCCGCTGCCAGGTGGTCGTCGTCAACGGCACCGAGGTGGGCAACGACCGCGACCGCCGCAGCCGCTACAGCCACGCAGGCGGCCACAAGGTCGACCTGCGCGAGAACCGCTGCCTGGTCAACCACATCCGCCGCACCGCCGACCGCGTCCGCGGCACC
Organism: Streptomyces sp. UH6; assembly: GCF_013421635.1. Taxonomy (NCBI): domain Bacteria; kingdom Bacillati; phylum Actinomycetota; class Actinomycetes; order Kitasatosporales; family Streptomycetaceae; genus Streptomyces; species Streptomyces sp. UH6. The sequence continues at coordinate 1,391 of NZ_JACADT010000530.1, forward strand.
CACGACGTCGTCTACCGCGACAACGAGCGCGGCCGCCCGTACGTCCAGTACGAGCTGGAGCGCCGCGTCCTGGACGTCACCTACTTCTGACGTCCTCCGGTCCGCAGGTGCCCGGACCCGACCCGGGTACGGCTCCCCGCCCGGGCGCCTGCTCCTCCTCCACGTCGTCCATGCCCTCGACGTCCTCGACGTCCTCCTGAGCCGTCATCGACGCGCACGCCGCCCGGCGGCCCCCCGGCCGCCGGGTGGCGTGCGTGCGCGTGAGCGCGGCCCGCCGACCGTGACGCTGCCGACACCGTGCCCCCACTCCGCCCGCCGCGTCGGACCCCGGCGCTACCGTGAGGACATGCGTCCCGACATGCCCGCAGAGAACGCCGTCGACCACACCGAAGAAGCGGCTCGCCTGGAGCGCGCCGCCGCTCTCTACCCGCAGGACGCCGAAGCTCTGCTGCTGCGTGCCGCCGCGCACCACGAGCTGTCCGGCGACCGGCCCGCCGCCACCGCCCTCTACGACCGGCTGCTCGCCTCGCCGTCGGATCTGGAGGACCCGCACCTGGTCCGCGCCCTCAAGGCGTCCAACCTGTGGCAGTACGACCATGTCGCCGAGGCCCGCGCCATCGTCATCGGCGTGCGCGCGGCCAGACCGCGGACGCCCGGCCCGTGGGTCGTCGTCGCGGAGGCCCTGGAGTCGCACGACGAACTGGACTCCGCCGAGGAGACGTTCACGGACGGCGCCCGCCTGCTGATCGGCGACTCGCAGGAGCCCACGCCGGCGACCCGCCCCCTCCTCTACGGACGGCACCGGGTGCGCCGGATGCTGGGCGCGGACCACGACGCCTGGGACACGCTCGCCGACCGTCTGCACGACGCCTCGTCCGCCGTGCGCCTGGACGAGCTGCACGACCCCAAGCGGGTCTGGTCCCTCGGTTCCTCCGACCCGCGCGAACTCGCCGCCGAGATCGCGCGGCTCCACGCCGAGCTGGGGGCCTTCCGCCGGGAGATCTCCCGGCCCTTCCCCGTCGCGGTGCTCCACTGGCCGGAGCGCGAGCTGGGCGAACTGCTCGCCGCCTACCCGGAGCTGGCCGAGGAGTACCCCTCCCACTCCGCCCACGTGGCCGCCATAGAGGCCAGCCTCCGCGAGCTGGCGGCCTCCGGCACCCCGAACCTGGGCATCGTCTCGGGCACGGTCCCCTCCTACGAGGCCTTCGCCGCCTCCGAGGCCGCTTCCCCCGGTGACGCGACCCTGCTCCCGCAGTACGCCACCACCCTGGCCGCCCGGGGCCGCGCGCTCGCCTGGCCCCCGGAACCGGCCGCTCCCTGCTGGTGCGGCTCCGGCAACCCGTACGCCACCTGCCACGGGCATCACGGCTGAACGGGGCGCGATCCACCGCACCACCAAAAACTTCATAATCCCGTCACGCAATCTTCACGCGCCATAGACTCCTGCCCTCGCTGCACCCGTACGACCGAGGGGGGAATCCTCATGCGCCGTTCCACCATGCGCGCGGCCGTCCTGGCCGCCGTCTCCACCGTCTCGCTGAGCGTCCTGACCGCCGCTCCCGCGCAGGCCGCCGAGTACAGCTCCGCGCTGAAGATCCGGGGCGTCCAGTACGACGCCCCGGGCACCGACCGCAACAGCTGCACGTCGGGCAACACCGCCCAGGAGTACCTGACGCTGAAGAACTACTCGAAGACCGCGACGATCAACCTCAAGGGGTACGTCGTGAAGGACGCCGCGGGGAACAGGTTCACCTTCACGGCCAGTCACTCGCTCCAGCCCGGTGACTACGTCCGCCTGCGCGGCGGCAACGGCACGGACTCCGACGCGAAGAACGTCGTCTACCGCGACAACTGCAACTTCATGTGGAACAACGACAAGGACACGATCTACCTGTACAAGCCGTCCGGTCCCGGTTCGGACTCCCACGCGTACAGCAGGAGCGCGCACGACGGCGACCGGGACGGGTACATCGGCTTCCACAGCTGACGGTCCCCCGGTCCTGCCACCCGCGGCCGCGCTCCCCCACCGGGGGGTGCGGCCGCCGTGCGCCCGACGTCAGGCGGTCACCCTCAGCCGCTCCGGCCATCCGAGGTCGTCGAGCCGGGCGAACAGGTCCTTGATGTCCTCCGGCCGGAGCTTCACGCACCCGTCGGAGAGATAGTCGGCCTCCCCGTCCCACCGGCGGGGCTCGGTGTCCCCCTGGCTGCCGTCGCGGTGCATCTCCGAGTGGACGAACATCTCCGTCCTGGTCACCGTGCCCCCGGCGCACCGCATGTTCCCCAGCCGGATCCCGTACCCGCGCACCTTGCCGCCCTTGAAGCGGCGGTCCTTGAGCACGATCCGCCACTCCCCGTCGGGCAGCCATCCCCGGTCGGCCGCGCAGTCGTCGGTGCTTCCGTCCCCCGAGCCCGCGCGGTACCGGGCCTGCCGTTCAGCGCCGCGCAGAACGGTGAGCGTGGAGCGGCCCGGATCCGCCGGGTTCTTGTCGAACACCAGCGTGACCTGCGGGCGCACCGCGGCCGAGCCCCCCGCTG
>NZ_JACADT010000531.1:0-3919 GCF_013421635.1 Streptomyces sp. UH6
CGGCACCGCACCCCGCACCGCCGCACCACCGGTCCACCCGCGGCTCCGCCATGGCGACCGGCCCGTCGTCGATCCCTTCCCCCTTGAAGAGAGGCCGTGCGCATGACCCTCATCGATTCCCCGGCAGTCAACCGGGCGGGTGCCCGCTACGGCGACCCGGACTTCGTCCTCGCGGCGACCTCGCCGGTCATCGAGCACCAGCTGCGCCACCGCTCGGTGCGCGCCTTCCTGCCGGACCCCGTCACCGAGGACGAACTGCGGGCCGCCGTGGCCGCGGCGTCGTCGGCGTCGACGTCCTCGAACCTGCAGGCGTGGAGCGTCGTCGCGGTGACCGAACCGGAGCGCAAGCGGCGGCTCTCGGACCTCGCGGCAGGGCAGCGGTTCATCGACGAGGCGCCGTTGTTCCTGGTCTGGGTGGCCGACCTCGACCGCGGCCACCGCCTGGCGGAGCGCAACGGCAGGCCGCTCGACGCCACGGCCTACCTGGAGTCCACGCTGCTCGGCGTCATCGACACCGCGCTGGCGGCGCAGAACGCGGTGGTGGCGCTGGAGTCGCTCGGCCTGGGCGCGGTCTTCGTGGGCGCGGTCCGCAACCACCCCGAGGAGGTCGCCGGCGAACTGGGGCTGCCGCCGCACAGCGTGGCCGTCTTCGGGCTGGCCGTCGGGCGCCCCGACCCCGCGGAGGACGCCGACGTCAAGCCCCGTCTTCCCCAGTCGGCCGTCCTGCACCGCGAGACCTACGACGGCGGCCGGGCCGACGCCGGGCTGCCGGCGTACGACGAGCGCCTGGCCGCCTACAACCACGCCCACGGGCTGACCGGCGCGTGGACGGAGCGCGTCCTGGCCCGGCTCGCCGGCGCCGCCGCCCTGGCCGGCCGCGACCGCCTCCGCGAGGTCCTCGAACACCGCGGCCTGCCCTCCCGCTGACCGCCGTCCCGGGTCACCCCCTGGACGCCGTCGTTCCTTCCCACACCTCCCGCACACGCCCCGACTGGAGCAGAACACCCGATGAGCGAGCAGTTCCCGCACTACGAGGACGTCTTCAGGGCGGCCGACGACCGCTACGCGTCTCTGCCCCACCGCCGCACCGGGCGCTCCGGGCTCGTCCTTCCGGCCGTCTCCCTCGGCCTGTGGCAGAAGTTCGGCGCCGACCACGCCTACGACACCCAGCGGGACATCATCCTGCACGCGTTCGACCTGGGGATCTCCCACTTCGACAACGCCAACCGCTACGGCCCGCCGCACCGCGCCGCCGAGCGGACCCTCGGTCGTGTGCTGCGCCGGGAGCTGGCGCCCTACCGCCACGAGCTGGTCCTCTCCAGCAAGGCCGGCGGCGTCTTCGGGCCCAACCCCAACCTCCGCGGCGGCGGCCGCAAGGCACTGCTGACCTCTCTGGAGCTGAGCCTGCGCGATCTGGGCACCGACTACGTCGACATCTTCTACCACCACACCCCGGACGAGACGACGCCGCTGGAGGAGACCGCCGGCGCGCTCGCGACAGCCGTCCGGTCCGGCAAGGCCCTGTACGTCGGCATCTCCAACTACCGGCCCGACCGCGCCGCGGCGATCGCCCGGCTGCTGAGGGCCGAGGGCGTGCCGCTGCTCGTCCACCAGCCGCGGTACTCCCTGTACGACCGCAGCATCGACCGGAACGGCCTCGCCGACCTGGCCGTGGAGGAGGGCTTCGGCCTCGTCGTCTACTCCCCGCTGGCCCAGGGCCTGCTCACCGACAAGTACCTGGAGACCATTCCGGACGGTGCCCGCGCCGGCAACAGCGACTTCCTCAAGCCGGACCAGATCGACGAGACCTACCGGCAGCGCACGGCGCAGCTGAACAAGATCGCGGAGTCCCGCGGCCAGTCGCTGGCCCAGCTCGCACTCCAGTGGGTGCTGCGCAACCCCGCCGTGACCTCGGCGCTGATAGGGGCCAGCTCCAAGGAGCAGCTCGACCACAACCTGCGGGCCCTCGGCGGCCCGGAGTTCACCGACGAGGAGCTCGCCGCCATCGACGAGCACGGCGTGCACGGAACGGGCCGGCGCCGCTGACACCGACCGCCCGCGTCGGAACCGGCGCGGGACGGTAATGTCCCCCGAAGGACACGGAACGTATCCACGGAACGGGGACGACAGTGGGCGCGCGAGGCCGACCGGACCCCGACGGCACCCTCGACACGGCCGCGCGGCTGCGGGCGGTCACCGCGGAGCTGTCGGACCGTTTCTACGAGCGGGACGACGTGGTGCGCGCGCTGGTGGTGACGCTGCTCGCCGGGCAGCACTCCCTGCTGCTCGGCCCGCCCGGCACGGCCAAGTCCGAGATGGCCCGGGAGCTCACCGGCCGGATCGAGGGGGCGTCGTACTGGGAGATCCTGCTGTCGAAGTTCACCGCTCCGACGAGGATGTTCGGGCCCATCGACGTGGCCGCGCTGTCCCGGGGCGAGTACCGCCAGGTGTACGAGGGCCGCGCCACCACCGCGCACATCGCGTTCATCGACGAGATCTTCAAGTGCTCCACGGCCGCGCTGAACGAGACGCTGGGCTACCTCAACGAACGGATCTACCACCCCGAGAACGGCGGCGAACCGATCCGCTGCCCCCTGATCGGCGCCATCACCGCCAGCAACGAACTGCCGGAGGGCGAGGACTCGGCCGCGATCTACGACCGGCTGCTGGTGCGGATCGAGGTCGGGTATCTGGCGGACCCCTCCAACTTCGCCGCGCTGGTCCGCTCCGCCGTCAGCCGCCCGGCCGCCCCCGTACGGACCACCGTCGAACTGGACGCGTTGCGGCGGGCCGTGACCGAGGCCGTCCCGGAGGTCGCCGTCCCGGACACGATCGTGGACGCCGTGTGCACGCTGCGGGCCGCCCTGCGCCGCAAGGAACTCATCGCCTCCGACCGTCGCTGGCGGCAGGCGGTGCGGCTGCTCCAGGCGTCGGCGTACCTGGACGGCCGTCCGGCGGTCGCCGAGACCGACCTGTCGATGCTGACCCATGTGCTGTGGGACTCGCCCGCCCAGCGCCCGGCCGTCGAACGGGAGGTGCTGCACCTGGTCAATCCCGACGCCAAGGAGGCCCTCGACCTGGCCGACACCGTCGACGAGCTGGAGGCCCAGCTCGACGCCATGGCCGGGCAGTCGCGGGAGGCGCTGAGCGAGTGGGTCATCAAGAACGCCCACAACAAGCTCGCCATGGCGGGCAAGCGACTGGAGAAGCTGCGCACGGAGGCGGCGGACGCCGGGCGCTCCACCGCCGCCATCGACCGCGTCACCGGTCGTCACCGCGCCGTCCGCGCCCGGGTGCTCACCGAGGCCCTCGGCATGGACGCGAGCACGGTGGAGGCGCAGTGGTGAGTGCCGGGGAGCCGGCGGGCGGCCCCACGGGCGACGTCCCCGGCGGAGCTGCCGACGGTGCCACGGACGGTCCCCCGGACAGAGCTGCCGACGGTGTCACGGTCGGGGCCGGCGACGGGACACCCGTCGGGCTGGACGAGCTGGTACGCCCCTGTGCGCCCTGGCTCGGTCCGGGCGTCGGGCCACGCGGGCGTCACACGGCGACCGTGGTGGCGGACTTCTTCGACCGGATCACGTGGCGCGACACGCTCGCCCGGTCGGCCGCGCTGCGCGAGCTGGCCGACGAACTCCGCCCCCAGCACGAACACGCCGACGACCTCCTCGCCGACGTGTTCGTGGCCGCGTACCAGGAGGCGGAACCCCGGCTGCGCGAGCCCGCCCGGATGGACCCCGCCCGGCTGGCCGACCACGGGATCGTCACCGCGCTGGTGAGGTCCGCGGACTTCGCCGAACTTCGCCGGGAGACGGCCGGCGACCCCTACGCCGCCGCCATGGCCGTCCTCGCCCAGGCGTCCGCCCTGCGCCGGATGCTGGTCCGGAACTGGGAGGCCCGGGAACGGGCCGCGCGGGCG
>NZ_JACADT010000532.1:0-3919 GCF_013421635.1 Streptomyces sp. UH6
CGGAATCGGCGGCCCGCCGCAGCGCCGCGCAGAGGGCGTCGGCGTCGGCGTGCGGGGCCTTGTCGTCCAGCCCCTCGGCCATGCCGCGCAGCAGTTGCGCGCAGATGGTGCCGGAGTTGCCGCGGGCGCCGACGAGCGCACCGTGGGCCATCGCCCGCATCACCTCGGGGAGGGAGGGACGGGCTCCGCCGGCGAAGGCCCGCTCGACGCCCGCGGCGGCGGACTCGAGGGTGAGGTAGAGATTGGTCCCGGTGTCGCCGTCGGGCACCGGGTAGACGTTGATCGCGTCGATCTCCTCGCGCGCCCTGCCCAGCGCGTCCAGCGCGAGAGCGCACCAGGCGCGCACCGCGGGTGCGTCGAAGAACGTCTCCGGCACCTTCGGCACCTGCGCCACCTGCGCCTCCCTGTTCTGCTGGTCTTCCGGACCGGTAGGCAGCGTAGTGCCCGCACGTGCCCGCGGTGACCGGCCCCGGTGTCCCGGTCCGGTGCGGGGGCTCCGGGCGGGTCGATGCCCGCCCCGTGGTAGTTTCGTTGTACGGACGCAGTCGTTGTATGCTGCTCCGGTTGCCCGATCCGTTCGGGCCATTCCCCTGGCAAGGCCACTCAGATCCCTTCGATCCGACCCCTGGCATGCCGGGGTCCACCGTAAGTGCATCTGAAGTCTTTGGAGTGACCCGTGGCTGCCAACTGCGACGTCTGCGGCAAGGGCCCGAGCTTCGGCAACAACATCTCGCACTCGCACCGCCGTACGCCCCGTCGCTGGAACCCCAACATCCAGCGCGTTCGTACCGTGGTGGGCGGGACGCCGAAGCGCGTGAACGCTTGCACCTCGTGCATCAAGGCCGGCAAGGTCTCGCGCTGACGTCCATCACCCGTCGTCCCGGGACTCCCCGGGCTGCGGGGACATCACGCGCGGCCACTGCCGGTTCGCTGCATTGAGCCGGTCCACGATTTCCGTGGACCGGCTTTCTGCTGTCTCCGGGCACCCCGGGCACCCCGGGCACCCCGGGTGCCCCGGGCGCCGCGCGTGCACCCGGGGGTCCGGAGCTTCTACCGTCCGCGGTCGCGCCAGCCGTGGTCCACGGGGCCGATGCCCGCGCCGAGCGCGAAACCGGCGGCTATCGCCCCCGTGACGTACTCCTTGGACAGCGCCACCGCCTCCGGCACCGGCAGTCCGAGCGCCAGGTGGGAGGCGATCGCGGAGGCCAGTGTGCACCCGGTGCCGTGGGTGTGCCGGTTGTCCAGCCTCGGGGCGCGGAGCCAGTGCTCCTCGGAGCCGTCGGTCAGCAGGTCGACCGCCTCGCCGGCCAGGTGGCCGCCCTTGACGAGCACCCAGCGCGGCCCCAGCTCGAGCAGGGCCGCGGAGGCCCGCCGCATCCCCGCCTCGTCCTCCACCCGCACGCCGGTGAGCTGGGCCACCTCGTCCAGGTTGGGGGTGACGACGGTGGCCGCGGGCAGCAGCCGGGTGCGCACCGCCTCCAGCGCGGACCCGGCGAGCAGCGGGTCGCCGTGCTTGGAGACGCTGACCGGGTCGACCACGGCGGGCACGGCCGTGCCGCTGATCAACTCGGCGACGAGTTCGACCAGTTCCGCCGAGGAGAGCATCCCGGTCTTGACCGCGTCCACGCCGATGTCGTCGGCCACCGCCCGGTACTGGGCGCGCACCGCCTCGGCGGGCAGGTCCCAGACGCCGTGCACGCCGCGCGAGTTCTGCGCGGTGACCGCGGTGAGCACGCTCATCCCGTGCACGCCGAGGGCCAGCATCGTCTTGAGGTCCGCCTGGATGCCCGCGCCGCCGCCGGAGTCGGATCCGGCGACGGTCAGCACCAGCGGCGGCGCTCCCGCACCGGTCATCACCCTCAACCCTCCAGGTCCGAGAAGTGGTCCCAGCCGCCCTTGCGGGTCCAGGGCGCGCCGTCCACGGTGACCTGCGGCAGCGCCGACGGGTTGAGGACCTCGCCGATCACCTTCCACCGCGCGGGCAGCTTCACGTCGGGCGGGAAGGTGGCCACGATGGCGTGGTCCTCTCCCCCGGTGAGCACCCACTGCAGCGGGTCGACGCCGACCGCCGAACCGATGTCGTTCATCTGGGTGGGGATGTCCAGGGCGCCCGAGCGGATGTCGATGCGCACCTTGCTGGCCTCCGCGATGTGCCCGAGGTCGGCGATCAGCCCGTCGCTGACGTCGCACATGGCGGTCGCGCCGAGCGAGGCCGCGGCGGGGCCCGCGTGGTAGGGCGGCTCGGGGCGGCGGTGGGCCTCGACGAAGGCGCGGGGCGAGCGGAAGCCCCGGGAGAGCACCGCGAATCCGGCCGCCGACCAGCCCAGCCAGCCGGTGACGGCCACCACGTCGCCCGGCTGCGCACCGGCCCGGGTCACCGGCTCGTGGTTGCGAAGGTCGCCGAGGGCGGTGATGGAGACGGTGATGGTGTCCCCGCGGACCACGTCCCCGCCGACCACCGCGGCGCCCGCCACCTGGCACTCGTCGCGCAGGCCGTCCATCAGCTCCGTCGGCCAGGTCACCGGCAGTTCGGCGGGCAGCACCAGGCCGAGCAGCAGTGCCGTCGGCACCGCGCCCATCGCGGCGATGTCGGCCAGGTTCTGCGCGGCAGCCTTGCGGCCCACGTCGTAGGCGGTCGACCAGTCCCGGCGGAAGTGCCGGCCCTCGATCAGGATGTCCGTGCTCGCCACCACCCGCCGGTCGGGGGCGGAGACCACGGCGGCGTCGTCGCCCGGGCCGAGCCGGACCGCCGGGGTGGTGGTGAGCCGCGAGGTGAGCTCCCTGATGAGCCCGAACTCCCCCAGTTCCCCCACGGTTCCCTTCACCGAGCCTCACCGTTCCCTTCAGCGGTCGTTGTGCCGGGTATCAGTGTCATGGGTATCCCCTGTGTACATGTCCGCGGGGGGCGGCTGCTCCCGTCGGCCGCGGACGGGCGCCGCCGCCCGTCGCCGGCGCGGGCGGGCGTCAACCCGTGCCGAGGAGTGCACCCTGGCGCGCGAGCCCTTGATCCGTGAGGTCTCCCCCCGGGGTGGGACTACGCGATACCGTGTCGTTCCTTCTCCCCACACGATCCTCGAAGCCGCCCTGGAGGTTCCGTGGTACAGGCGTACATCCTCATCCAGACGGAGGTAGGAAAGGCGTCCTCCGTCGCCGACATGATCAGCAAGTTCTCCGGTGTGATCCAGGCCGAGGACGTGACCGGACCGTACGACGTGATCGTGCGCGCCCAGGCCGACTCGGTCGACGAACTCGGCCGCATGGTGGTCGCGAAGATCCAGGGGGTGGACGGCATCACGCGGACGCTGACCTGCCCGGTCGTGCATCTGTAGCCCCCGTCTACCCTGGGCCGGTGAGCTCCTACCGCCACCGGCCTCGTCCCCGTGCCCGTCGTGCCCGTCCGCTCGCCTCGGCGGGCGCGGCCGGGCTGGTTCTGCTGGCTGCCGCCTGCTCCTCGGCAGACGACCGGGCCGAGGCGGCGGTTCCCTCTCCGGACAAGGAAGTGACCGGACTCTGCCGCGGGCTGGACAGGGCTCTGCCGGAGACGGTGGTCGACGAGGACCGCTCCGACCCGGAGCCGGAGTCCGAGCTCACGGCGGGCTGGGGAAGCCCGGCGATCATACTCCGCTGCGGGATCCCACGGCCCCCGGTGATGAACGATCCCGACGCGGTCACCGTGGAGGTCGACGGCGTGGGGTGGGTGGTCGAGGAGCTGGAGGACGGCGCGCACCGTTTCACCACGTCGCTGCGCCGCGCCTACGTCGAGGTCGCGCTGCCCGGGGAGGTCGCCGCCGTGAGCGGTTCGTTCGCCCTGGTCGACCTGGCTCCGGCGATCAAGAGGACGATCCCGCAGGGCGTCGCGGACTAGCCGGTCGGTCACGGCTCCGGTCCGGCCCGGTCGGCGGCCGGTCAGCCCCTGAGG
>NZ_JACADT010000533.1:0-3912 GCF_013421635.1 Streptomyces sp. UH6
CCCCACCGGCGCGTACGGCCCCGGCGGTCCCTACGACGGCGGGACCGCACCCGACCCGCTCGCCGGGATGCCCCCGCTCGCCGACAGCCTCCGGCGCGTGCTGGCCCGGCTGGTCGACCTGGTGCTGGTCGGCATCGTGGTGGGCCTGCTCGCCTGGGCGTTCGACGTCGACGAGTACGAACTCAGCGCGGACCGGGTGGACGCCGCCAAGTTCTGGATCCGCGACATCATCGTCGTCGTCCTGTACGTCGGCTACGACACGCTGATGACCGCGCGCAACGGCCAGACCCTCGGCAAGAGGCTCTTCAAGATGCGCGTCGCCAACCTGGACAACGGCAGCACCCCGTCGATGACGACCTCGCTGCTGCGCGCGGCGGTGCTCTGGGTGCCGTTCGCGTTCTGCTGCGCCTGCCTGTGGCTCGCCGTCGCGGGCGGCTGGAGCTTCTTCGACAAGCCGTTCAAGCAGGGTCTGCACGACAAGGCGGCCAAGACCGTGGTGGTCAGCACCAACGACGCCTGAGCGCGCCGCCTGCCGGATCAGCGCCGCCTGCCGGATCAGCGCCGCCCGCCGGATCAGCGCCGCGCGGGCTCCCGGCGCCGCTCGGCGTCCGCCGTGTCACGGGTGGCCGGAACTCGCCCCCCGCCGTCGCGTCCACCGGCTCGGGCGGCCGTCGCCGCGAGCACGCCGGCCACGAGCGAGAGCACGGCGATCAGCGCGACCGCCGGCACCGAGCTCGCCCCGGTGAGTGCCAGGAGCGCCGTCGTACACAGCACCGCCGCGCCGGTCCCGCGGACCAGCTGCGCGAGGGAGGGAGTCGCGGGGGGAATCACGGACGGACGGGCCATGGCAATCGTGTCCTCGGACGTGGGCGACATGGGCGGCTTGCTCGGCACGGTCTCCCCGGCACATGCCCGAGCCACCTGCCGGTCAAGCGCGGCACACCCCGACGGGCGGGTGCACCGGGGGGCGCACGCAGGCACGAGCCTCGCACGCGGAGCGCGCCCACGCGCCCGACCGAGCGTCCGCTTACAGGAAGTGCTCACGACAAGTCAAGGACTGGTTTTTCCCGCGAACGTCCGGTCAAATGTTCCCACTTGACACACGCGTATCACCGCGCGCGACTCCTGCCTGCCCAGATCAGCAGGACTCGGTACCTCCGTACTCAGGACATCTGTCTACGCGCGTCGGGGACGCGGGGGAGGAATTCAAGTGGCATCCAGATGGGCGCTTCGAGCGGCCGCTACTGCCGTCGCCCTGGCGACGGCGAGCGCGGGTCTCTCGACGTTCGCGGTGGCCCAGCCCGACGCGGGCGTGGCCATCAACGCGAAGGCGGACTCGCCGACCAAGGGCGAGGACCGCCAGCACGACTTCGACGGCCCCCTGACCAAGAGTCAGGAGGCCAAGAAGGAGCAGGCCCTCCAGAAGGTCCTGGCCGGCAAGGCCGAGGTCAAGGAGAAGGGCGGCTCCAAGGTCGTCAAGCTCCAGGAGCGGCACGGCAAGAGCAAGTACGTCGAGCTGGGCCGGGAGAAGACCGACAAGATCTTCACCATCCTGGTCGAGTTCGGTGAGCAGGTCCACCCCACGTACGGCGGCACCCCCGGTCCGCTGCACAACGAGATCGCGGAGCCGGACCGGTCGAAGGACAACTCGACCGAGTGGCAGCCCGATTACGACCAGAAGCACTTCGAGGACATGTACTTCGGCGAGGGCGAGTCCCTCAAGACGTACTACGAGAAGCAGTCCTCGGGTCGCTACTCGGTCGACGGCGAGGTCTCCGACTGGGTCAAGGTGCCCTACAACGAGGCCCGTTACGGCTCGAACCTGTGCGACCCCTGCGCCTGGAACGCGGTGCAGGACGGCCTGAACGCCTGGTTCGCCGCCGAGACCGCGAAGGGCGCCACCGCCGCGGAGCTCAAGGCCCGGCTGGCCGAGTACGACCAGTGGGACCGTTACGACTTCGACGGCGACGGCAACTTCAACGAGGCCGACGGCTACATCGACCACTTCCAGGTCGTGCACGCCGGTGAGGACGAGTCCGCCGGCGGCGGCGCCCAGGGCGAGGACGCCATCTGGGCCCACCGCTGGTACGCGTTCGGCACCGACGCCGGCCGTACCGGCCCGGAGGGCAACAAGCTCGGCGGCACCCAGATCGGTGACACCGGCGTCTGGGTCGGCGACTACACCATCCAGCCCGAGAACGGCGGCCTCGGTGTCTTCGCCCACGAGTACGGTCACGACCTCGGTCTGCCGGACCACTACGACACCCAGGGCGGCGAGAACTCCACGGGGTTCTGGACGCTGATGTCCTCGGGTTCGTGGCTCGGCACGGGTGACGGCCAGATCGGCAACCTCCCCGGCGACATGAACGCCTGGGACAAGCTGCAGCTGGGCTGGCTGGACTACAAGCTGGTCGACTCGAAGTCCACGTCGAAGACCACGCTGGGTGTCCAGTCGTACAACACCCGCAACGACCAGGCCCTGATCGTCGAGCTGCCGGAGAAGGAGGTCTCCACGGAGATCTACCCGCCGGCGCAGGGCGAGAAGCAGTGGTGGACCGGCAGCGGTGACGACCTGCGCAACACGCTCACCCGTGATGTGGACCTGACCGGCACGTCGTCCGCGGCGATCACCTTCGACGCCTGGTACGACATCGAGCAGGACTACGACTACTTCTACGTCGAGGTCTCCACCGACGGCGGCGCGAACTACACGCCGGTCGACGGCACCATGAACGGCACGGCGATCCCGCGCGACGGCAGCGGCGCCCCGGCGCTGCACGGCACCATCTCGCAGTACGAGTCCTTCGAGTTCCCGCTGGACGCGTACGCCGGCCAGGCCGTCAAGGTCCGCTTCCGCTACGCGACCGACGGCGGCTACATGCTCACCGGGCTCGTGGCCGACAACATCGCGATCACCGCGGACGGTTCGGCGGTCTTCTCCGACGACGCCGAGACCGAGGCGGCGGGCTGGACCTCCAACGGGTTCACCCGCGTGGGCGACAAGATCACCGGTCTCTACGAGCAGTACTACATCGTGGAGAACCGCCAGCACGTCGGGTACGACAAGACCCTCAAGACCGGTCCGTACAACTTCGGCTGGTCCACCACCCGTCCCGACTGGGTCGAGCACTACGCCTACCAGACCGGCATGCTGATCTGGAAGTGGGACACCTCCCAGGCGGACAACAACGTCAGCAAGCACCCGGGCGCGGGCCTGATCCTCCCGATCGACGCCCACCCGGACGCGCTGCGCTGGACCGACGGCACCCTGCTGCGCAACCGCATGCAGGCGTACGACTCGCCGTTCAGCCTGAAGCCGACCAGCGGCATCACCCTGCACAAGGCCGGCGTCCCGGTCGTCGTTCCGTCGCTGCGCGGCGTGTCCGTCTTCGACGACACCAGGAACGACTACTACGACGAGGCCAACCCGCAGGGCGGCGTCAAGGTCAGCGACACCAACACCCGGATCGAGCTCGTGAAGCAGGCCAAGGACGGCTCCACGATCACGGTCAAGGTGGGCCCCGCGGCCCGGTAGTCCGCCGAACACTCTCGGTGACGACTGCATAACCGCAGGTCAGACTGCGTTCGGCGGCGTTCCCCTGGCGGGGGCGCCGCCGGACGTGTTCAGATGCCTCCCATCGAAATTTTCGGAGTTCGACGGGAGGCATCGTCATGTCCTCAGGATTCGTGCGCCTGCCCAGCGGCAGCGTGGTGGTCGCCCTGACCCTCCCGCGGCCCGGCGAGGGGGGTGCGCCCGAGCGGGTGCGGGTCCTGGTGCACGCCCGGAACCGGGCGCGGGCGCTCACGCGGCTGCGGAACCTCGGGCTGCGGGCCGTGTACCTGCGCGGGAACACGGCGCCGCCGACGCCCGACGAGGTCACCGCGGTCCTGCACCACCCCGACGGGCTCATA
>NZ_JACADT010000534.1:0-3908 GCF_013421635.1 Streptomyces sp. UH6
GACGCCGCACGCGAGGAGCGCATGCTATTCGAACGGTTTTCCCCTCGTTCCGCAGCCCCCGAAACCCGCGCCGCCGCGGCGGGCGCACCGACGACCCCGCCCCCGTCACGGCGGACGTGACGGGGGCGGGGCCGGGGGAGGAGGGGTGCACGACGGGCCTCTCGGGGAGTGGCCCGACGGTGCGTCAGAAGGTCAGACCCCAGCTGTTGATGTAACCGGTGTCGCCGGCGGCGTTGTCGCTGACCCGCAGCTTCCAGGTGCCGTTGGCGACCTCGGAGGAGGCGTTCACCGTGTAGGTGGTGTTGATGTTGTCCGTGGAGGAGCCGGTGCCGTACGCCTTCAGGGTGTAGGCCGAGCCGTCGGGGGCGATCAGCTGGACCTGGAGGTCACCGATGTAGGTGTGGACGATGTTGACCGGCACCTGGAGGGTGGCCGGCGCGTTGCCCGTCACGCCGCTCACGGTGATCGGGGACTCCACCGTGGTGTTGTCGCGGATCGTGTAGTCCGTGGCGTTGGTGAAGGACGTGCCGGGCGGCGGGGTGGTGCCGCCGGCGCCGACGTACAGCAGACGGTTCGGCGAACCGGTGCCCGGGCTGGTGACCTTGCCGGAGACCGAGTTGGCGATCAGGGCGGAGGCGACCGTCGCCGGCGTGGCCGACGGGTTGTCGGCGAGGTAGAGGGCCGCGGCGCCCGCGACGTGCGGGGTGGCCATCGAGGTGCCGGAGATGGTGTTGGTCGCCGAGTCGCCGGTGTACCAGGCGGAGGTGATCGACGAGCCCGGGGCGAAGATGTCCAGGGCCGAGCCGTAGTTGGAGTAGCTGGCGCGCGCGTCGGTGCTGGTGGTGGCGCCGACGGTGATGGCCTCGGTCACGCGGGCCGGCGAACCGGTCGCGGTGACGGACTCGTTGCCCGCGGCGACCGCGAAGGTCACGCCCGCGGCGATGGCCCTGCGCACCGCGGCGTCCAGGGTGGTGGAGGCGCCGCCGCCGAGCGACATGTTGGCGACGGCGGGCTTGACCGCGTTGGCCGCGACCCAGTCGACGCCGTCGATCACGCCGGCGGTGGTGCCGGAGCCGTCGTTGCCCAGCACGCGGACGCCGACGATGCTGGCCTTCTTGGCCACACCGTAGGAGGTGCCCGCGATGGTGCCGGCGACGTGGGTGCCGTGGCCGTTGCCGTCCTGGGCGACGTTGTCGCCGTCCACCGCGTCGTAGCCGTTGCGGGCGCGGCCACCGAAGTCACTGTGGGAGATGCGGACACCGGTGTCGATGACGTACGCCGTGACGCCCGCGCCGGCGGTGTCGTCGTAGGTGTACGAGCTGTTCAGCGGCAGCGAGGTCTGGTCGATGCGGTCCAGGCCCCAGGTGGGGTTGGTCTGCGTCGCCTGGGTGGTGAAGGTACGGTTCTGCTCGACCAGGGCGACGGCCGGGTCGGCGGCCAGCTTGGCGGCCTCGGCCTCGGTGGCCTCGACGGTGTAGCCGTTGACCGCCTTGCGGAAGGTCTTCTCGACCTGGGCGCCGTGCTTCTTGGCGATGTCCTTGCCCTTGGCCGAGCCGGCCTTGGTGTCGGACTTCAGGGTGACGATGTAGCTGCCCTCGACCGCGTTCTCCGCGTTCGCGTAGGCGATCGTGCCGGTGGCCTCGGCGGCGCTCGCGGGGAGCGCGGTGAACAGACCGCCGGTGAGGGCGGCCGCAGCCAGGGCGCTGACGCCGGCGAGCATTCTGCTGCGCGGGCTCCGAATCACTGCCATCTGAGGGTTCCTCCTGCGATAGGTGGAGCGCTGGTTCGGGGCCGTCGCGCCCGCTGTGGCGGACGAGACAGGGACAGGTACATGCCAATCGTGGACATGAGACCCGGGCGACTCAGGACTGCCGCCAAGCCGAAAGATTGAATGGTCTACGCGGATTGCACAAGGGGTCCTACTCAGCCGTAACACCAGCGCCACAAACGGGCGTCGACCCAATCGCCACCAAACAACACACACACGCTCGGTAAACGAGACGAGCGTCACACTCCCGCCCGGCCGGCCGGGCCGCCGCCCGCCACGGAAGGCCCGACACCCCCCTGACCAGGCACCACCCCTCACCGAGGCCCACCCGGACGCTTTCCGGACACCGGCCGGCCGACTTCGCGCCATTCCCCCGTTCCGTCGCGCCCGCCACACAGAGTCACTTTCACGCCATCCGCCCGGCCCGCCCGGAAGACCGCCTTCCTGTTCCCGTTCTCCTCATTCGCCCATCCACCCTTGACCCCCTGTGGTCCAGACCAATAGCGTCCCGGCCATGCGCCTGCCTCGAAGACTCTTCTCCGCAGCGGGAGTTGTCACTTCCGCACTCGCACTGGTCGTCGGGCTCGCCCCGGCATCGTCCGCCGCCCCCGACTCCGCCTCCACGGCCTCCTCGGCGGCCGGACGGCACACGCTCCGCCAGGTCGGCTACTTCACCCAGTGGGGCGTCTACGGCCGCGACTTCCAGGTCAAGGACGTCGACCTGAGCGGTCAGGCGGAGCGGCTGACCCACCTCAACTACGCGTTCGGCAACGTGAGTCCGCAGGGCGAGTGCCTGATGGGCAACATTCCGGGCGAGGCCGACGCCTGGGCGGACTACGTGCGTCCGCTAGAGGCCGCGGACTCGGTGGACGGGGTGGCCGACACCTGGGACCAGCCACTGGCGGGCAACTTCCTCCAGCTGAAGAAGCTGAAGGAGAAGCACCCCGGCCTCAAGGCGATGATCTCCCTGGGCGGTTGGTCCTGGTCCACCCACTTCTCCGACGCGGCGCTCACCGACGCCTCCCGCAAGCGCTTCGTCTCCTCCTGCATCGACCTGTACATCAGGGGCGACCTGCCCGCGGACAGCGGCCGGGGCGGCCCCGGGTCGGCGGCCGGCGTCTTCGACGGCATCGACCTCGACTGGGAGTGGCCCGGTTCGTCGGGCGACGTGGACACCACGTTCCGCCCGGAGGACCGGAAGAACTTCACCAAGCTGGTCGCGGAGTTCCGCAAGCAGCTCGACGCGCTGGGCAAGCGGCAGCACAAGCACTACGAACTGTCGGCCTTCGTGCCCACCGCCGAGGCGAAGATCGACGCCGGCTTCGAAGTCCCGAAGATCATGAAGAACCTGGACTTCGTCACGCTCCAGGGCTACGACTTCCACGTCAGCGGGGAGCCCGTCGCCAACCAGCAGTCCGCCCTGTTCGCGAAGAACGACTACAGCGTGCACGGCACCGTGCAGGCGTGGCTGGAGCGCGGGGCGCCCGCCCGCAAGCTCGTGGTGGGCGTGCCGTTCTACGGCCAGGGCTGGACCGGCGTGACCGGCGGCGGCGACGGGCTGGGGCAGCCGGCCGCGGGTCCGGCTCCCGCCCTGTGGGCCGACGGCTACGCGGACTACGAGGAGCTCAAGGCCCTCGTCGCGTCCGGTTCCTGGACCGTCCACCGGGACAGGTCGGGCGGCCACGCGTGGATCTTCGACGGCACCACGCTGTGGACCTACGACGACCCGCGGGTCCTCGCCCGCAAGGCCGAGTACGTGAAGGACCGCGGCCTCGGCGGCGCGATGATCTGGTCGCTGGACGGCGACACCCCGGACGGCGAGCTGATCAAGGCGCTGGACGCCGGCCTGAACGGCTGACGCCGCGGGCGGGGGCCGCCCGGACCGGTGACGCACCGGTCCGGGCGGCTCCGCGCGTGACGGGACGTCACCCGGCGCTCCGGGGCGGGTCCCGGGGACGCCGTGCCGTGTCCGGTCCGATACCGAAGCGCAACCCCCCGGCGCGCACCTTCCCCCTCTCCCCGGCGTCACAGTGACGCAAGGGAAGTCCGCCGGCGCCCCCACGGGGCGCCCGCCATCGGAGGGGGACGCTGGAGATGAGGATCCCGGCAGGGGAACGGACCACGACCACCGGGCGGCTGA
>NZ_JACADT010000535.1:0-3892 GCF_013421635.1 Streptomyces sp. UH6
GCTGCCAGACGCTGGCGGCCAGGCCCAGGGCCGCGGCCTCCTCGGCGTCCAGGGTGATGGGCGGCAGCTGGTTGGAGTCGTGGCGGGCCAGGTAGCCGACCTCGCCGTCGAGGTTCTCGACCGTCTCGATGACCAGTCCGAGTTCCCGCAGGTCGTCCTTGTCCCGCTCGAACATGCGGTTGAACGACTCGTCGGTGGTGGCCTCCATGTAGGCCTCCAGGGATGCGCGCAGCTCGCGCTTGCTGAGCGGCCGCCGGGTGCCCAGCAGGCACAGTGCCAGGTTCATCAGCCGCTCTGCCTTGGCAATGGCCATCGACGCCCTACGCCCTCTTCCTCGTCACTTCCGACGGACGACCGTACCGCTCCGGAGGCCCGGGGGGAAAACCGAGGGTCCGTGCCCGGGCGGGCACGGACCCCTGGGAGCCCACTGTGATCGTTTCCGACCGTGTGCCGGCCGTGTGCCGGCCGTCGGGGCCGGCCCGGCGTCAGACCGGGGTCAGACCGAGACCAGGTCGCAGACGAAGATCAGCGTCTCGCCGGGGCCGATGTCGCGGCCCGCGCCACGGTCGCCGTAGGCCAGGTGCGGCGGGATGATCAGCTGGCGGCGCCCGCCGACCTTCATGCCCTGCACGCCCTGGTCCCAGCCGCTGATGACCTGGCCGACGCCGAGCTGGAAGCGCAGGGGGGTGCCGCGGTTGAACGACGAGTCGAACTCCTCGCCGGTGGAGAAGGCCACGCCGACGTAGTGGACGGAGACGATGTCGCCGGCCTTGGCCACCTCGCCGTCGCCCTCCCAGATGTCCTTGATCTCGAGGTCCGCCGGCGGCTCGCCGCCCGGGAAGTCGACCTCGGGCTTGTCGTTGCTCACGAATCTGTCTCCTGCTGATGGACGAAAAGATGCAACCGGGTCAGTCTCCCATCCCCGGCGTCACATCTTCGCCAGCAGGTCCACCGTGAAGACGAGCGTCGAGTCCTTCTTGATCGGGCTGCCCTGCGGCGGGTTGTCGCCGTAGCCGAGCTTCGGCGGGATCACGATCAGGACGCGGCTGCCGACCTTCTTGCCCGCCAGGCCCTGCGACCAGCCCGGGACGACCTGCTGCAGCGAGAACGAGGTCAGCTGGCCGCGGCTGTAGGTGGAGTCGAACTCCTTGCCGTCCGCCCACAGCACGCCCTTGTACTGCACCAGCACGGTGCTGTCCTGCTCCACCGTCGGGCCGTCGCCCTCGAGGACGTACTCGGAGACGAGGTCCTTCGGGGGCGCGGTCTTGGGGATCTCCAGCGAAGGCGCCTTGCCGTCGGTGTTTGTGCCGACCTTCGGCAGCGCGGAGTCCTGGGCGACCGCCTTGCCGTCGGCGGAGCTGCGGGCGTTGAAGGTGTTCTCGATGTCGATCACGAACACCAGGGTGTCGTCGCCCTTGATGCCGGCCTGCGCGTTGCCCTGCTCGCCGTAGCCCCAGGTGGGCGGGACCGCCATCATCACGCGGCTGCCGGCCTTCTTGCCGGACAGGCCGTAGCGCCAGCCGTCGATGATGCTGCCCTGGGCGAGCTGGATGACGATCGGGGTCTTGCGGTCGTAGGAGTTGTCGAAGACCTTGGCGTTCGCCCAGTTCTGGCCGAGGTACTGCGCCTGGATGAAGTCGTTCTCGGCGACCGTGCGGCCGTTCCCGGCGATGACCGTGCGCACCGCGAGGTCCTTCGAGGGGGTGCCGGTGCCCTTGGCCACCGTCGGCTTCTGCCCGAACTCCTTGCCGGCGGTGATCTCGGGGAGCGGTCCGTCCACGATCTTCGGCGGCGGGGGCGCGCTGGGCGACTGGGGGGACGGACTGGCCGTGGCCTCGGCCTCCTTGTCCGGCGAGTCGGAGCCACAGGCGGAGAGGGTGGCCAGTCCGGCGGGAACGGCCAGAAGGAGTGAGCGTCGGCGCACGATGGGGGCCTCTATCGGTCGATCTTCGAGTGGGCGTCCCGCGTCACTCTACGGCTTTCCCGCCCCACCGCCCCCGACAAGCGCGACGGGGGCCCGGATCGGCTCCGGACCCCCGTGCGCGGCGCCGTCGGCGCGCCGCCCCGCGCCGGCTACATGCCGGCGATGAGCTTCTCCACCCGGTCGTCGACCGAACGGAACGGGTCCTTGCACAGGACCGTGCGCTGGGCCTGGTCGTTGAGCTTCAGGTGGACCCAGTCGACCGTGAAGTCGCGGCGCTGCTCCTGCGCCCGCTTGATGAAGTCTCCGCGCAGCCGGGCCCGCGTGGTCTGCGGCGGCACCGACTTGCCTTCGAAGATCTTGACGTCGTTGCAGATCCGTTTGGCCTGGCCGCTGCGCTCCAGCAGGTAGTAGAGCCCGCGGCGGCGGTGGATGTCGTGGTAGGCGAGGTCTATCTGGGCGACCCGCGGGTTCGACATGGTCATGTTGTGCTTGGCGCGGTAGCGCTCCAGCAGCTTGTACTTGATCACCCAGTCGATCTCGGTGGCGACCCGGTCCAGGTCCTCCTCCTCGATCGCGTCGAGGGTGCGGCCCCACAGTTCCAGGACCTGCTCGACGACGCCGGTGCGGATGCCGCGCCGGTCGACGAACTCGCAGGCCTTCTCGTAGTACTCGCGCTGCACCTCGAGCGCCGACGCCTCCCGGCCGCTGGCCAGGCGCACCTTGCGGCGCCCCGTGATGTCGTGGCTGACCTCGCGGATGGCCCGGATCGGGTTCTCCAGGGTGAGGTCGCGCATCACCGTGCCGGCCTCGATCATGCGCAGCACCAGGTCGGTGGCCCCGACCTTGAGCAGCATGGTCGTCTCCGACATGTTGGAGTCGCCGACGATCACGTGGAGCCGGCGGTAGCGCTCGGCGTCCGCGTGCGGCTCGTCGCGGGTGTTGATGATGGGCCTCGAGCGCGTGGTCGCCGAGGAGACGCCCTCCCAGATGTGCTCGGCCCGCTGGCTGACGCAGTACACCGCGCCGCGCGGGGTCTGGAGGACCTTGCCCGCCCCGCACAGCAGCTGCCGCGTGACGAGGAACGGGATGAGGATGTCGGCCAGCCGGGAGAACTCGCCGTGCCGGGCCACCAGGTAGTTCTCGTGGCAGCCGTACGAGTTCCCCGCCGAGTCGGTGTTGTTCTTGAAGAGATAGACGTCGCCCGCGATTCCCTCCTCGTGCAGGCGGCGTTCCGCGTCGACGAGAAGTCCTTCGAGAATGCGCTCGCCGGCCTTGTCGTGGGTGACGAGCTCCGTCACGTTGTCGCATTCGGGTGTGGCGTATTCCGGATGCGAACCCACGTCGAGATAGAGGCGGGCGCCGTTTCGCAGAAACACGTTGCTGCTGCGGCCCCATGACACGACACGCCGGAAGAGGTACCGCGCCACCTCGTCAGGCGACAGACGGCGCTGTCCCCTGAACGTGCACGTGACGCCGTACTCGTTCTCCAGCCCGAAAATGCGGCGGTCCATGTCTGAACATTACGCCCGATCACCCGAGCTGAAACGGGGTTCGACGGTCCGATTCGGATCATTTTCCGATCCGGCGGCGACTCTGCCGGGATTTCTGGGGGCGGCCAGGACTCCCCCGGAGGCGAGCAGCACGAGCAGCGACACCGTCCCGGCGGCGGCCGGGACGGCGAAACCGGCGCGGGTTCCGAGCAGTTCCAGGACCGGCCCGGTGACGCCGGTGCCGACCGAGGAGCCGACGGTGAAGGTGGTCACCAGCCAGGAGAACGCCTCGGTGACCGTGCCGCGCGGGGCGTGCCGGTCGACCAGGACGAAGGCGCAGGCGATGGTGGGCGCCAGGAAGACGCCCGCCAGCGCGGCCAGCAGGGTCATCGGCGCGGGACCGGGCATGGCGACCAGCGGGGCGTAGCCGAGCGCCAGCAGGGCGACCAGCGCCTTCAGGCGCCGCTCGGGCGGCCCG
>NZ_JACADT010000536.1:0-3883 GCF_013421635.1 Streptomyces sp. UH6
CCCCTCTTCGACGACCCGGGGCCGCACTCCGCGCGCTGGTGGACGACGGCCCCGCCCGGCGCCCCCTGGGCGTCCGAGCACGAGTTCGTCATGACGCTCCCCGAACCGTCCCCCGGCGGCCTCACCTGGGTGGAGCCGGAGTCCGCCCTCGGCTGGACGCAGCCCGAGGACGAGACCCTGGAGCTGGCGGCGGCCCTCGGCGCGGTGCTGGACACCCTGCTCGAGGGGCGGATCACCCCCGAGGTGGTGCGCACCCTCACCGTGGGCCACGGCCGGTCCTCGCTGCGCCCCGCCAGGGTGCTCACGCAGTGGTGACGGCCCCGGCCGCCCGGGCGGACGCGCCGGCCTCCTCCAGGCCGACCAGGTACCCGGACTGGAAGCGGCTCCTGGCGTCGAGGGTGCGCATGATCTCGGACACGTGCCGCTGGACGGTGCGCACCGACATGCCCAGCCGACGCGAGATGGCCTTGTCGTCCAGGCCCTCCGTCAGCAGCCGCACGATGGAGTGCCGCAGGTCGTCGGAGACCTGCTTGGCCCACTCACGGTCGAAGCCGACCGGGAAGGGGTCCGCCGCACGCCACGCCGTCTCGAACGAGTCCACCATGAAGGCCACCAGGTTGGACTCGTACACGACGAGGGCGTGGGCGGAGTTGCCCTGGACGCTGACCACGGCCGTCTTGCGGTCGTAGATGAGCATCCGGTCCGGGCCGTCGGCGAGGGTGCGGACCTCCGCGCCGCGCTCCATCATCCACTCCACGAACTCCACGGTGTGCGGGCTGTAGCGCGCCGGATGCTGGTAGATGGTGCGGCTGCTGACGCCGCGGGCCAGCATCCGTCCCATGCTGCCGCGCGCCTTCTCCAGCGCCTCGGGATCGCGCGCACCGCCCGGCTGCACGTGCAGCGCCTCGGTGCGGCAGCCGTCGGCGAGCCCGTCGATCAGCCGGCGCACGTCACCCAGGTCGGTCAGCAGCTCCACCGCCTTGCTCTGCTGGCGCTCCTGACCCGCCTCGTAGTACGGGGTGAGGCCGACGAAGGCGGCGCGCACGCGCTCCACGGCCTCGGTCTGCTCCCGTATGCGCCGCTCCATCGGCCCCAGCGCCTGACCCGCCGCGAACTGCGGCGACACGGCGACCAGCCGTTGCGGGTTGTCCGCGTCGCGGCGCAGCAGCCTGAGTTCCTCCAGCCGGGAGACGGCGACGGCGAGTTCCTCGTCGGCCAGCCCTGCCCCGGTCGCCGCCTCCTGCGGCGTGAACGACGGCACCGCCGCCGCGAACCGGTAGAGCCGCATGCCGGCCGGCGTCAGCTCGGCCGCGGGACCGTGTTCCTCGTGCTCCTCCACTGCGTAGTCCCCCCTTCGTGTTTGCGACAGGCGTGAACACCGCAGGCGGAGTGGTCTCCCCAGCGTTCCTCGAGCAGGGCAGTCTGAATTCAGGCGCCGCGCCGAACAGTCGACGCGAGGCCCGACCCCGGTCGGTCAAGAACACTCAGCGAAGTCGGCCTGCGTGAAGACGTCAGGTCCTCCGAGAAAAGGATTGACAATGCGGTCCATCTCTTCCCGTGTCGCCCTGGTCGTCGCCGGTTCCGCCGCCGCTCTCGGTTCGATTATTGCCGCCCCCGCCATGGCGTCCAGCGCTTCCGGTCCGGTCTCCAGCACGTCTGGAGCCGTCCTCGCGAGCAGCGCCGTGACGCTCGCCGAGACCCCGGGGACGTACACGCTCCAGGACGACAACGGCTGGTCCTGACCGGCCGGGCACCCGCGACCGGGAGGGGCCCCGCCCTGTCGCACACGCGACACGGCGGGGCCCCTCCTGACGGTGCGTGGGCCGCGGTCAGCCCAGCAGGTCGCGGACGGCCGGGGCCAGCGCCCGGAAGGCCTTGCCGCGGTGGCTGATGGCGTTCTTCTCGTCGGCGGTCAGTTCCGCGCAGGTGCGCTCCTGGCCCAGCGGCTGGAGGATCGGGTCGTAGCCGAAGCCGCCGGAGCCGGCCGGGGCCGCACGGAGGGTGCCCTCCAGGCGGCCCTCGACGACGCGCTCGGTCCCGTCCGGCAGCGCCAGCGCCGCCGCGCAGGCGAAGTGGGCGCCCCGGTGCTCCTCGGCGATGTCGGAGAGCTGGGCGAGAAGCAGGTCGAGGTTGGCCCGGTCGTCGCCGTGGCGGCCGGCCCAGCGGGCGGAGAAGATGCCGGGCGCGCCGTTCAGGACGTCGACGCAGAGACCGGAGTCGTCGGCGACCGCGGGCAGACCGGTCGCCCGGGCCAGCGCGTGCGCCTTGAGCAACGCGTTCTCGGCGAAGGTGACGCCGGTCTCCTTCACGTCGGGCACCTCGGGGAACTCCTCGGCGCCGACGAGTTCGTGGGCGAGGCCCGCCTCGGCGAGGATGGCGCGGAGTTCGGTGATCTTCCCGGCGTTGCGGGTGGCGAGGACGATGCGGGTCATGGGCACCAGTATCGTCGCCGCCCGTCCGGGCGAGGGCTGCGGGGCGGATAGGCTCGGCCGCATGTCTCGTATCGACGGCCGTACCCCCGACCAGCTCCGCCCGGTGACCATCGAGCGGGGGTGGAGCAAGCACGCGGAGGGCTCCGTCCTCGTCTCCTTCGGCGACACCAGGGTGTTCTGCACCGCCTCGGTCACCGAGGGCGTGCCGCGCTGGCGCAAGGGCAGCGGCGAGGGCTGGGTCACCGCCGAGTACTCGATGCTGCCGCGCGCCACCAACACCCGCGGGGACCGCGAGGCCGTCAAGGGCCGCATCGGCGGCCGGACCCACGAGATCAGCCGGCTGATCGGCCGTTCGCTGCGCGCGGTGATCGACTACAAGGCGCTGGGCGAGAACACGATCGTGCTGGACTGCGACGTCCTGCAGGCCGACGGCGGCACCCGCACGGCGGCGATCACCGGCGCGTACGTCGCGCTGGCGGACGCGGTGGCATGGGCGCAGGGGAGGAAGCTGGTGAAGGCCGGGCGGCAGCCGCTGACCGGCACGGTGTCGGCGGTGTCGGTGGGCATCGTGGCCGGGGTGCCGCTGCTGGACCTCTGCTACGAGGAGGACGTGCGCGCCGAGACGGACATGAACGTGGTGTGCACCGGCGACGGCCGCTTCGTCGAGGTGCAGGGCACCGCGGAGGCCGAGCCGTTCGCCCGTGAGGAGCTGAACGCGCTGCTGGACCTGGCGGTGGCCGGCTGCGGCGACCTGGCCGCGGCCCAGCGCGCCGCGCTGGAACTCACCCTCTAGGGGGACGGCAGGCGGGGAACTCCGCCCGGCCGCCGCGCGTCCTGATGTGTGGGGACGCGCGGCGGCCGTCGTGCGTTCCGGCCCCCCAAGAAGGAGGACCGGTTTCCATGTCTGTTCCCGCGGCGCGTACCGCGAAGAGGGTTCCGGCGGCGATCGCCGCGGTGGCGGTGGCCGCCCTGCTGACCACCGGCTGCGACGCCCTGTCCACAGCGGTGGACTGCGCGCGGACGGCGGCCGCCATATCCGACAGCGTCGCCGAGCTGCAGCAGGCCGTGGACGCCGCGAGCAACGACCCGACGCAGCTCGAGGAGTCGCTGGCCTCGATCGACCAGAACCTGGCCGAGCTCGACGACTCCACGGGCGACGCCGACGTCGGCAAGGCCGTCGACGACCTCCGCGCCGGCGTCGAGGAGGTCCGCAAGGCCGTCGAGGGCGGTGACGTCACGCCGGACATCACACCGATCACCGACGCCTCCGGAGAGCTGGCCAAGGTCTGCACGCCCTGACCGGGGCCGCCGGGGCGGCGCCTCGGCCCCGTCCGCGGGTCCGTCCCGGCCGCGGGTCCGTCCCGTCGGCGGGTCGGTCCCGTCCGCGGGTCCGTCAGCCGACAGGCGGTCGGTCAGCCGACAGACGGCCGGTGGGCCGATCGCCGGTAGAC
>NZ_JACADT010000537.1:0-3882 GCF_013421635.1 Streptomyces sp. UH6
CCGCCGCCGCCCAGGGTCCCGCCGCGCAGGACCCCGACGCCGGGACCGCGGTCTACGCGGCGACCGCCTGACGGTCCGCGGTCCGGCCCCGGACCAGCCAGTACAGCGCGGTCACCGGCAGCAGCACCGGGATGAAGAGGTAGCCCATCCCGAAGTCGGACCAGACCGTCGCGTCCGGGAAGGCCCCGGGGTCGGCCAGGGTCCAGGCGCCGACAACGAGTACGCCGAGGAGCTCGGCGGCGCAGCACACCACCGCCGCCCGCCGGGCCCGCTCGCCGCCGCGCACCAGCGTGTACGTGATGAAGCCGTAGACCACGCCGGCCAGCGCGGACAACGAGTAGGCCAGCGGGGCACGGTCGAACTCGGTGGAGATCTGGTACGCCGAGCGGGACACCGCGCCGACCACCATCACGCCGTACAGCCAGACCAGAAGGATGCCGGGCCCGGAGATCAGCCTCTGCCCGGGGGCGGGCTTCTGCCGCGACGTCATCTCAGGCTCCCCAGATGTCGTAGAGCCGCACCTGAAGCACGGCCAGGACGAAACCGCCCGCGGCCACCGTGAGCGAACCCCAGCGGGTGCGCTCGGCCAGCGACATGAACCCGGCGGCCGGCACGCAGGCGAACGCGCCGAGCAGGTAGGCCACGAAGATCACGGTGCCCTGCTCGGGCTGCTCGCCGCGGGCCAGCTGCACGATGCCGACCACCAGCTGCGCGGTGGCCAGCAGTGCGACCACGCCCATGCCGATGAAGTGCCAGTCCTTGGTCGGCTGGTCCCGCCAGGCGGCCCAGCCGCACCAGGCGGCGAGGAGGAGTGCGGCCACGGCGGTCGCCACGGTCAGGGCTACGAGCATGCGCAGACCTTATTACGGCGGGTATGTCCCCCCGCCGCCCGCCCCCGGGGTTGCGCGGGCCCGGCCCGGCACCCGCTGGTGGGAGGGGGTGCCGAGGACGCGGGAGCGTCGCCGCGCCGCTTGGTTAAGGTCAAACCCATGACGACCCTCCGTGCGGACGCGCTCCTCTTCGACAACGACGGAACCCTCCTCTCCTCCCTGGACTCCGTGACCCGGTCCTGGACCGCGTGGGCCCACGAGCACGGGGTGACCCACGAGCGGTTCACGAGCATCGAACTCCACGGCCGGCCCGCCGTGGAGATCATCAGGGACCTCCTCCCCGCGCCGCGGGTGCCCGCCGCCCTCGCGCGCATCGAGGAGATAGAGCTCGAGGACGTCCCCCACGGCGGGGTCGTCCCGCTCCCGGGCACCCGGGAGTTCCTGCGCGGCCTGCCCGCCGACCGGTGGGCCGTGGTCACCTCCGCCTCCCGCCGCCTCGCCGAGGCCCGGCTCGCCCTGGTGGGCCTCACGGCCACCACCCTGATCGCCGCCGACGACATCACCCGCGGCAAGCCCGACCCGGAGCCCTACCTGCTCGCCGCCAAGGCGCTCGGCGTCGACCCGGCCCGCTGCGTCGTCTTCGAGGACGCCCCGGCCGGCCTGCGCTCCGGCCGCGCCGCCGGGATGCGCACGGTGGCCTTGGCCACAACCCTCCCGGCGCACGAACTGGACGCCGACCTCGTGGTGCCGGACCTCTCCGCGCTGTCCGCGCAGGTCACGCCGGACGGGATCGTCGTCTCCCCGCGGGTCTGAACCGGACCGGAGGCCGCCCCGCGACGCACCACCGGCGGGACAGGGTGTCCGCATGCCGGACACCCTGTCCCGCTTGCCAGTGATCGTCTGATTTACTTACCCGCATGACCACGACGAGCGGCACCACCCCTGCGACCGAGGCGAACCCGACGCCCGGTGCTCGTCGCATGTGTCGAATGTGCGCCTGTTAGAGGGCCCCCGCAAGACGTTCCGGCCTCGCGCCCCGAAGCGAGCCCCGCGGCCTCAGCCTGCCGCCCGCGCACCACGGAATCCCCGCGTACTCCCTCCGCCACACCGCCGTGACCGGAGCCGGAGTGCCACGCCGTGCCGCGGTCCGACCGAATGCACCCGTGTCCGGGCCCCACCGGGCCCCGGCACTCGACAGTGATGGAAACCCCTGTGATCACCACCTCGGGTCTGACCAAGATCTACCGCTCCGGCGGCCGTGAGGTCACCGCCATCGACGGCGTCGATCTCCACGTCCGCGAGGGCGAGGTCTACGGCGTCATCGGCCAGTCCGGCGCCGGCAAGTCCTCGCTCATCCGCTGCGTCAACCTCCTCGAGCGCCCCACCTCCGGCACGGTCACCGTCGACGGGCAGGACCTCACCGCCCTCGCCGGACGCGGCCCCCGCGCCTCCAAGGAGCTGCGGCAGGCCCGCAGCCGGATCGGCATGGTCTTCCAGCACTTCAACCTGCTCTCGTCGCGGACCGTGCAGGACAACGTCGAGCTTCCGCTCGAGATCCTCGGCCGCTCGGGCCGCGAGCGCACCGCCAAGGCGCTGGAACTCCTGGACCTGGTCGGCCTCGCCGACAAGGCCAAGGCCTACCCGGCCCAGCTCTCCGGCGGCCAGAAGCAGCGCGTCGGCATCGCCCGCGCCCTGGCCGGCGACCCCAAGGTGCTCCTGTCCGACGAGGCCACCAGCGCCCTCGACCCGGAGACCACCCGCTCGATCCTCCAGCTGCTGCGCGACCTCAACCGGCAGCTCGGCCTGACCGTGCTGCTGATCACCCACGAGATGGACGTCGTCAAGACGGTCTGCGACTCCGCCGCGCTGATGGAGCGGGGCCGCGTCGTGGAGTCCGGCACCGTCGACGAACTGCTCGCCACGCCCGGCTCCCAGCTCGCCGCCGCGCTCTTCCCCGTCGGCGGCGGCGCCTCCGGCCCGGACAGCACGGTCCTGGACATCACCTTCCACGGCGAGTCCACCGGCCGTCCGGTGATCTCCCAGCTGGCCCGCACCTACAACGTGGACGTCTCCATCCTCGGCGCCGCGGTCGACACCGTCGGCGGAGCCCAGATCGGCCGGATGCGCATCGAGCTGCCCGGCCGCTACGACGACAACGTCGTCCCCGTCGGCTTCCTGCGCGAGCAGGGGCTCCAGGTGGAGCTCGTCGGCCAGGACGCCCCGGCCCGCCCGGCCGGCAGCGAAGTGAAGGAAGTGGCCAAGTGACCTGGTCCGAGATGCAGCCGCTGCTCACCCAGGCCAGCTGGGACACCCTCTACATGGTCGGCTGGTCCACGCTGGTGACCGTCGTCCTCGGCCTGCCGCTGGGCGTCCTGCTGGTCCTCACCGACCGCGGCGGTCTGCTGCAGAACGTGGTCGTCAACAAGGTCGTCGGCCAGGTGGTCAACTTCGGCCGCTCGCTGCCGTTCATCATCCTGCTGATCGCCCTGATCCCCTTCACCAAGATGATCATGGGGACCTACATCGGCCGCGACGCCTCCGTCGTGCCGCTGGCCATCGGCGCCATCCCCTTCTTCGCGCGCCTCGTCGAGACCGCGGTCCGCGAGGTGGACCACGGGCTGGTCGAGGCCGTGCAGGCGATGGGCGGCAGCACCTGGACCGTCGTGCGCAGGGTTCTCGTCCCCGAGGCGCTGCCCTCGCTGGTGTCCTCCGTCACCACGACCGTGGTCGCGCTGATCGGCTACTCCGCCATGGCCGGCGCGGTCGCCGCGGGCGGACTCGGCGACCTCGCCATCAAGCAGGGCTACCTGCGGTTCGAGACCGGACTGATGTGGGTCACCGTGGCGGTCCTCGCCGTGGTCATCGCCCTCATCCAGTACGCGGGCGACGCCGTGGCCCGCGCCCTGCACCGCCGCGGCGGACGGGGCGGACCCGCGCCCCGGCTCCGCCTGCTGAAGGCCAAGGAGCCCGACGCCCCGGCCGGCGCCACCGACGAGGTCCGCCAGGCCGCCTAGGGCCCCCCCCCCCCCCCCCCCCCCCCCCCCCCCCCCCC
>NZ_JACADT010000538.1:0-3891 GCF_013421635.1 Streptomyces sp. UH6
CGGCCCCGCGCCCCCGAACCGCCCCGCGCCCGTCCGGCCGGTCAAGCCCGAGGAGAACGCATGCCCGCCCTGTACACGTTCGACGTCTTCTCCAGTCTCGACGGCTACGGCGCCGCCGGCGGTGACTGGACCGGCTACTGGGGCAAGCAGGGCCCGGAGCTGCTCCATCACCGCCTCGCCCAGTACAGCGTGGAGCAGCGGTTCGTCATGGGGGCGAACACCTACCGGGCCTTCGCGCGGTTGCTGTCCTCGGACACCGAGGAGCCGGGGGTGCACGACGCGTGGGTCACGCGGCTGAGGAGCCTGCCGGCAACGGTGGTGTCGACGACGCTGGAGGCTCCCCTCGACTGGCGGGACGCGACGGTCGTGAGCGGTGACGCCGTCGACGTGGTGGCCCGTCTCAAGGAGGAGTCCGAGGTGCCGTTGCGCTCGCACGGCAGCCTGTCGATGAACCGGGCGCTGATGGCGGCCGGTCTGGTCGACCGTCTCCAGGTGACGGTCTTCCCGGTGATCACCGGCCGGACCGGCCTGGACCCGGTCTTCCGGGGCGCGGAGGACTTCGACCTGGAGCTGATCGAGAGCCGGACCCTCGACGGCCGCGTCCAGGAACTGGTCTACCGGCCCGTCCTCCACTGACCCGTCGGACGCCCCCGGCCCGCCCCGCCCCGCCACGCCACGCCACGCCACGCCACGGCGAGTCGGCGCGGGACGTGCGGGGCGGGACCGGGGTCAGACCGTGGCCGGGGCGAGGACCGGCGCGGCCGTGCGGTCGCGGAGTTCCCGCTCGGTGACGCCGGGGGCGAGCTCGACCAGGCGGAAGCCCTCCTCGGTGACGTCGAGGACGCCGAGGTCGGTGATCACCCGGTCCACGCAGGCCCGGCCGGTCAGCGGCAGGGTGCAGGACTCCACGAGCTTGGCCCCGCCGTCCCGGGCGGTGTGCTCCATGAGGACGATCACCCGGCGGGCGCCGTGGACCAGGTCCATGGCCCCGCCCATCCCCTTGATCATCTTGCCGGGCACGGCCCAGTTGGCCAGGTCGCCGCCGGCGGAGACCTGCATGCCGCCGAGGACGGCGACGTCCAGGTGACGGCCCCGGATCATGCCGAAGCTGAGCGCCGAGTCGAAGTAGGAGGCGCCGGGCAGGACGGTGACGGTCTCCTTGCCGGCGTTGACGAGGTCCGGGTCGACGGCGTCCGGCGTGGGGTAGGGGCCGGTGCCGAGGATGCCGTTCTCCGAGTGGAGGACGACGTGGACGCCTTCGGGGAGGTGGTCGGGGATCAGCGTGGGCAGGCCGATGCCGAGGTTCACGTAGGCGCCGTCGGGCAGTTCGAGGGCGGCACGGGCCGCCATCGCGGTACGGGTCCAGGCCATCAGGCGGCGCTCCCTTCGGCCGCGTCCACGGCTTCGCGCACGGTGCGCTTCTCCACCGGCTTGGCGTTCCGGCGGCGCACGGCGACCACGCGCTGGACGTAGACGCCGGGCAGGTGGACCTCGGCCGGGTCGATCTCGCCGGGCTCGACGAGTTCCTCGACCTCGGCGACGGTGATCCGGCCGGCCATGGCGCACAGCGGGTTGAAGTTGGCGGTGGTCTTGTCGAACACGAGGTTGCCGTGGCGGTCGCCCCGGGAGGCGCGGACCAGCGCGTAGTCGGTGGTGACCGCCTCCTCCAGGACGTAGCTCCGCCCTCCGAACGCGCGGACCTCCTTGGCCGGGGACTCGACCGCCACCGAGCCGTCGGCCGCGTACCGCCAGGGCACGCCGCCCTCGGCGACGGCGGTGCCGACTCCGGCGGGGGTGTAGAACGCGGGGATGCCCGCCCCGCCGGCCCGCAGCCGTTCGGCGAGGGTGCCCTGGGGGACGAGTTCCAGTTCCAGTTCGCCGGCCAGGTACTGGCGGGCGAACTCCTTGTTCTCCCCGACGTACGACCCGGTCACCCGCGCGATCCGGCCCGCGCGGAGCAGGATGCCGAGGCCGTGGTCGTCGGTGCCGCAGTTGTTGGAGACCACCTCCAGGGCGTCGGCGCCCTGGTCGTACAGCGCGTCGATCAGTTCCTGCGGCACGCCGCAGACGCCGAAGCCGCCGACGGCGAGGCGGGCGCCGGCGGGTATGTCGGCGACCGCCTCGGCCGCCGTCGCCACCGTCTTGTCCATGCTCACGGCTCACGCCTCCACGGCGGGCAGGATGCGGCCGCTGACCTCGCCGAAGCCGATGGTGACGCCGTCCGCGCCGGGGGCGGTGGCGGTGATGGTGACCTCGTCGCCGTCCTCCAGGAAGGTGCGCTTGGTGCCGTCGGGCAGCGCGAAGGGCTCCGCGCCGCCCCAGCTCAGCTCCATGAAGGAGCCGCGCTGGTCCGCGTCCGGGCCGGAGACGGTGCCGGAGGCGTAGAAGTCGCCGGTGCGCAGACAGGCGCCGTTGACCGTCATGTGGGCCAGCATCTGGGCGGGGGTCCAGTACATGGTGGCGAAGGGCGGGGTGGCGACCAGGTGGCCGTTGAGGCGGACCTCGAGGGTGAGGTCGAGGCCCCAGTCCTCCCGCTCCGCCAGGTACGGGCGCAGTGCGTGCTCGCGGGCGGGCGGTGCGACGCGGGCGGCCTCCAGGGCGTCCAGCGGGACGACCCAGGGGCTGACGGAAGTGGCGAAGGACTTGCCGAGGAACGGGCCGAGCGGCACGTACTCCCAGTTCTGGATGTCGCGCGCCGACCAGTCGTTGACCAGGGTGACGCCGAAGACGTGCTCGCGGAAGTCGTCGGCGGCGACCGGACGGCCCAGCGCGGAGGGGGTGCCGACGACGAAGCCGACCTCGGCCTCGATGTCCAGGCGGGCCGACGGGCCGAAGCCGGGCAGGGCCCCGGCCTCGGCGGGCCGCTGCTGGCCGCGGGGGCGGACCACCGGGGTGCCGGAGGGCACGAGGGTGCCGGCCCGGCCGTGGTAGCCGATCGGCAGGTGCTTCCACTGCGGGGTGAGCGGGTCGCTGTCGGGCCGGAACATCCGGCCGATGTTGGAGGCGTGGTGCTCGGAGGCGTAGAAGTCCACGTAGTCGGCGGCCTCGAAGGGCATGCCGAGGGTGACGTCGGCCTGCGCGGACAGGTGCGGCGCCACGGCGGCGCGGTGGGCCTCGTCGGTGAGCAGGCGGGTGATCTCCGCGCGCACCTCCTGCCAGCGGGCGCGGCCCTGCGCCATGAAGGCGTTGAGCGAGGCGTGGGCGAAGGTGTCGTCGCCCAGGACGGCCGCGAGGTCGAGGACCTGCTCGCCGATGGCGACGCCGACGCGGGCGGCGCCGCCGGCCTTCGGCGTGAAGACGCCGTAGGGGAGGTTCTGGATCGGGAACGGGGAGCCGTCGGGGACGGGGACCCAGGTGGTGGTCATCGGTGGTCCTTCGAAGCGAGTCGGGTCCGGGATCAGGAGCCCGGGATCAGGAGCCCGGGGTCAGGGGTCCGGGGTCGGGAGTCCCGGGTCAGGAGGGGGAGCCGAGGAGGAGTCCGGCCTCACGGACGGGGGCGGCGGTGGAGCAGGAGCCGTAGGAGACCAGCGCCCGGCGCGCGGCGGCCGACTCGTCGCCGGTCAACGCCAGGGCGCGCGACGTGAGTTCGGCGGAGTCCTCGGTCTCCAGGACACGCCGCACGGCGACTCGGTCGCCGCCGTTCGCGGCCGTGGCCGTGGCGAGCAGCAGGTTGAGGTATCCGTGGTGGGTGAAGCCGGTCTCCGGGGAGGTGTGGCGGACCGCCTGGTGGAGTCCGGCGGTCGCCTTGAACGGCACGCCCGCCGCGACGCACGCGGTGATGAACGAGGCCACCTGCTCCGTGCTCGGGAACAGCTCGGCCCGCACCCCGCCGCAGCGGAGCTTGGCGCCGAGCGGGCGGTCCCCGGCGTGCCGGGCGAGCGCGGTGAGCGC
>NZ_JACADT010000539.1:0-3857 GCF_013421635.1 Streptomyces sp. UH6
CTGGGGCGTGGCGGTGCGGCCGGGGGCGCCGGGGAAGGCGGTGTGGTGCGAGTGGGACGGGTGCGGTGAGGCCTAGAAACGGCGGGGCCCGCCGCGGAGTTCGCGGCGGGCCCCGTCAACGGGCTCGCGGACTACAGGCGTTCCGGGGTCCGGATGCCCAGGAGCGCCATGCCCTGGCGGAGGGTGCGGCCGGTGACGTCGCACAGGAAGAGGCGGTTCTCGACCTGGGCGGGGGTGTCGGCCTTCAGGACCGGGCACTTGTCGTAGAAGGTCGTGAACAGGGACGCCAGCTGGAACAGGTACGCCGTCAGCTTGTGCGGGGCGTACTCGGCGGCGGCCTCAGCGAGCAGGTCGGCGAAGCCGTCCAGGTGCAGCCCCAACGCGCGCTCAGCGGCGTGCAGTTCGAGCTCCGGGTGGGCGACGGGGCGGGCCTCGCCGGCCTTGCGGAGGATCGACTGGATACGGGCGTAGGCGTACTGGAGGTAGACCGAGGTGTCGCCGTTGAGGGACACCATCTGGTCCAGGTCGAACTTGTAGTCGCGGTTGGCGGAGGTGGAGAGGTCCGCGTACTTCACCGCGCCGACGCCGACCTGGGCGCCACGCTCGGCGATCTCCTCCTCGGTGAGGCGCTCGGCCTCCGGGAGGTTCTCGGCCTTCTCCCGCACGACCGACGCCGCGCGCTCGGACGCCTCGTCGAGCAGGTCCTCCAGGCGGACCGTCTCGCCCTCACGGGTCTTGAACGGCTTGCCGTCCTTGCCGAGGACCGTGCCGAACTCCAGGTGCACCGCCTTGACGGCGTCGCTCAGCCAGCCGGCGCGGCGGGCCGTCTCGAACACCATCTTGAAGTGGAGCGCCTGGCGGGCGTCCACCACGTACAGCAGGGTGTCGGCCTTCAGCTGGAAGACGCGGTCGCGGATCGCCGAGAGGTCGGAGGCGGCGTAGCCGAAGCCGCCGTCGGCCTTCTGGACGATCAGCGGGACCGGCTTGTCGTCCTTGCCGCGGATGTCGTCGAAGAAGACGACCAGCGCGCCCTCGGAGCGGACCGCGACGCCGGACTCCTCCAGCATGCGGGCGGTCTCGGCCATCATGTGGTTGTACGCCGACTCGCCGACGATCTCGTCGTCCCCGACGGGCATGTCCAGCTTCTCGAAGACCGAGTAGAAGTAGATCTTCGACTCGTCGACGAACCGCTGCCACAGCGCGAGGGTCTCCTCGTCGCCGGACTGGAGGGCCACGACCCGCTGACGGGCCCGGGTCTTGAACTCCTCGTCGGAGTCGAAGACCGCGCGCGAGGCCTTGTAGAGGCGGTTCAGGTTGGACATCGCCTCTTCGCCCGCCGCCTCCACGTCGGTGGCGGGGTCGGCCTTGTGGTCCAGCTCGTGCGGGTGCTCGATCAGGTACTGGATGAGCATGCCGAACTGGGTGCCCCAGTCGCCGATGTGGTGACGGCCGATCGTCTTCTCGCCGGTGAAGTCCAGCATGCGGCGCACCGCGTCGCCGATCACGGCGGAGCGCAGGTGGCCGACGTGCATCTCCTTCGCCACGTTCGGCTGCGCGTAGTCGATGACCGTGGTCCCCGCGTCCGCGCGCGGCGGGACGCCGAGGCGGCCGGAGTCGTCGGCGGCGCGCGCGGCGAGGTTCTCGGTGATCGCCCGGTCGGCGACGGTGACGTTCAGGAAGCCGGGGCCGGAGACCTCGATGTCCTTGATCACGTCACCCGTGACCACCTGCTCCACGACCTGCGTCGCCAGCTCGCGCGGGTTGGCCTTGGCCTTCTTGGCGAGGGCGAGGATGCCGTTGGCCTGGTAGTCGGCCCGGTCGCTTCGTCGCAGCAGCGGGTCCGCGGAGGCGGCCTCCGGCAGGGCAGCCGAGAGGGCGTCCGCGAGGCGCGCGTGGACGGAAGCGGTGAGGGACTTGACCGAGGCCATGGAGTGGGTGCCGTTCTCCTCGAAGGTGGGTGTGCCCGGTCAGTATCCCACCTCGGCCGCTGCGGCCGCCTCGCCGTTTCCCGTCCGGCGTGGGGCCGGTGGGAAAGGTGTTTTCGCGGTGGGGCCCGCACCTGGGAGAATGGTGGACACGGCCGCGCGGGCATCGTGGCGGCCGGGCGTCTCCCCTCAGGAAAGAAGGACGTGCCGATCGTGGCTCAGAGCACCGAGACCACCGACTGGGTCTCCCGTTTCGCGGATGAGGTCATCGAGGAGTCGGAGCGTCGGGCCCCGGGCAAACCTGTCGTGGTCGCGTCCGGTCTCTCCCCCTCGGGACCGATCCACCTCGGCAACCTGCGCGAGGTGATGACCCCGCACCTGGTCGCCGACGAGGTCCGCCGCCGCGGGCACCAGGTCCGGCACCTGATCTCCTGGGACGACTACGACCGGTACCGCAAGGTCCCGAACGGCGTCGAGGGCGTCGACGCGTCCTGGGCCGAGCACATCGGCAAGCCGCTCACCTCGGTCCCCGCGCCGAAGGGCTCCGCGTACCCGAACTGGGCCGAGCACTTCAAGGCCGCCATGGTCGCCTCGCTGGCAGAGCTGGGCGTGGAGTTCGACGGCATCAGCCAGACCGAGCAGTACACCTCGGGCGTCTACCGCGAGCAGATCCTGCACGCGATGAAGCACCGCGGTGACATCGACGCGATCCTGGACCAGTACCGGACCAAGAAGAAGGACCCGGCCCAGGAGCTCAAGCAGAAGCAGCAGAAGCAGCAGAAGCCGGTCGACGAGGCCGAGCTGGAGGCTGCCGAGGGCTCCGGCGCGGCCGAGGAGGACGACGGCGGCTCCGGCGTCGGCGGGTACTTCCCGTACAAGCCGTACTGCGGCGGCTGCGGCAAGGACTTCACCACGGTCACCTCGTACGACGACGCGACGACCGAGATGACCTACGTCTGCACCGTCGAGTCCTGCGGCCACTCCGAGACGGTGCTGCTCAGTGAGTTCAACCGCGGGAAGCTGGTCTGGAAGGTCGACTGGCCGATGCGCTGGGCGTACGAGGGCGTGGTCTTCGAGCCCTCCGGCGTGGACCACTCCTCGCCGGGCTCCAGCTTCCAGGTCGGCGGGCAGATCGTCGGGATCTTCGGCGGCAAGCAGCCGATCGGCCCGATGTACGCCTTCGTCGGCATCAGCGGCATGGCGAAGATGTCCTCCAGCAAGGGCGGCGTCCCGACGCCGGCCGACGCGCTGAAGATCATGGAGCCGCAGATCCTGCGGTGGCT
Source organism: Streptomyces sp. UH6 (assembly GCF_013421635.1). Classification (NCBI taxonomy): domain Bacteria; kingdom Bacillati; phylum Actinomycetota; class Actinomycetes; order Kitasatosporales; family Streptomycetaceae; genus Streptomyces; species Streptomyces sp. UH6. Next base: position 3,209 of record NZ_JACADT010000539.1, read on the forward strand.
GTACGCGCGGCGCAAGCCCAACCAGTCGTTCAAGGTCGCCTTCGACCAGGAGATCCAGCGTCTCTACGACGAGTGGGACCGGCTGGAGGCCAAGGTGAAGGACGGCAGCGCGCTGCCGGGCGACATCGCGGCGTACACCCGTGCCGCCTCCACGGCCGCCGGTGAGCTGCCGGGGACGCCGCGGGCGCTGCCGTACCGGACGCTGGCCTCGGTCGCCGACATCACCGGCGGCCACCAGGACCAGGCGCTGCGCATCCTCAGCGACCTCGACCCGGCGGACCCGCTCTCCTCGCTGGACGAGGCGCGGCCGCGGTACGACCGGGCCGAGGCGTGGATCAACACGCAGGTGCCGGCGGACCAGCGGACCATCGTGCGCGACGAGCCGGACGCGGACCTGCTGGGCTCGCTGGACGAGACCTCGCGGGAGTCGCTGCGACTGTTGCTGGACGGCCTGGACGAGCACTGGTCGCTGGACGGCCTGACCCACCTGGTCTACGGCGTGCCCAAGGTCCAGGCGGGGTTCTCGGCCGACGCCACGCCGAAGGAGCTGCCGGCGGAGATCAAGACGGCGCAGCGGACCTTCTTCGTCCTGCTGTACCAGCTGCTGGTCTCCAAGGACACCGGGCCGCGGCTGCCGACGCTGCTCCTG
>NZ_JACADT010000054.1:0-14168 GCF_013421635.1 Streptomyces sp. UH6
GTAGCCCAGGTCGACGGCGACCGGGTCGGCCGCGCGGCGCAGCTCGGCACCGTGCGTGGCGGCGATCCAGCGGTCCATGCGGCGGAGCCGGTTGGGGTTGGTCGTCCCGCGCGTCACCGTTCCCACGGGGCGGGTCGCTGCGCGGGGCGTCATGCCTACGAGGGTACGGAAGGCCCGGTCGGGGCCGTCGTCGGCCGTTCACCGGCGGGCAACGCCACCGCCACGCGGCGTAACGTTTTGGCAAAGTCGAAATTGCACGCGCCCCGCCGGTGTTTCCGCCGTCGAGGGGGCAGGAGAGCCCACCCGCCCGCACGGCACCGACGCGCACCCCGCCGGACCCCCACCCGACACCCCATGGAGGACTGCCACGTGAGCCAGTACGTCACCAGGCTCGGGCGTCTCTCCTCGGCGTCGCCGGCCAGGCTGCGACTGCCGGGCGCGCCCCGCCGTCCGCGCCGGGTCGCCATGCTGTCCGTCCACACCTCGCCGCTGCACCAGCCCGGCACGGGCGACGCGGGCGGCATGAACGTGTACATCGTGGAACTGGCCCGCCGACTGGCCGCGCAGGGCGTCGAGGTGGAGATCTTCACCCGTGCCACCTCGGCATCCCTCCCGCCGGCCGTGGAACTGGCCCCGGGTGTGCTGGTGCGCCACGTGGACGCCGGACCGTACGAGGGCCTGGCCAAGGAGGAGCTCCCGGCTCAGCTGTGCGCCTTCACCCACGGCGTGATGCAGGCCTGGGCGGGGAACCGTCCCGGCCACTACGACCTGGTCCACTCCCACTACTGGCTCTCCGGTCACGTCGGCTGGCTGGCGGCGCAGCGCTGGGGCGTGCCGCTGGTGCACGCCATGCACACCATGGCCAAGGTGAAGAACGCCTCCCTCGCCGCGGGCGACACGCCCGAGCCGCCCGCGCGGGTCATCGGCGAGACGCAGATCGTGGACGCCGCCGACCGGCTGATCGCCAACACCGCCGACGAGGCCGCCGACCTGGTCCGCCACTACGAGGCCGACCCGCTGAAGGTCGAGATCGTGCACCCCGGCGTCAACCTGGACCGCTTCCGCCCCGCCGACGGCAGGGCCGCCGCCCGGGCCCGTCTGGGCCTCCCCCAGGACGCCCTGATCCCCCTCTTCGCCGGACGGATACAGCCGCTCAAGGCCCCCGACGTGCTGCTGCGCGCGGTGGCGGTGCTGCTGGAGCGGCGGCCCGAGCTGCGCTCGCGCCTGGTGGTGCCGGTGGTCGGCGGTCCCAGCGGAAGCGGTCTGGCCAAGCCGGAGCGGCTGCAGAAGCTGTCGGCGCGCCTGGGGATCGGCGACGTGGTGCGGTTCCACCCGCCGGTGGGGCAGGACCGGCTGGCCGACTGGTTCCGTGCGGCGTCGCTGCTGGTGATGCCCTCGTACAGCGAGTCGTTCGGGCTGGTCGCCATCGAGGCGCAGGCCACCGGCACGCCGGTGCTGGCGGCCGCGGTGGGCGGCCTGCCGGTGGCGGTACGGGACGGCGAGACCGGTTGTCTGGTCCGCGGCCACGACCCCGCCGACTACGCGGACGTGCTGGGCCGCTTCGCCGACGACCCGTCGCTGACCGCCCGCCTCGGCGCGAACGCCGCCCGGCACGCCCAGGGCTTCGGCTGGGACCGCGCCGCCAGCGCGACCACCGACGTCTACACGGCCGCGCTGCACGCCCACCGCCGTCGCGTACGCTCGGCCCATGGCTGACGCGCGCGAGGTGATCGAGGAGTTCCTGCGGGACGCCGAGCTGGAGTGGGAGTCCCCGGAACCGGGCAACTACGTCGTCAAACTCCCCGGTGTCCAAAAGCTCTCCACCACGGTCTCGCTGATCGTCGGCCGCCACTCGCTCTCCCTGAACGCCTTCGTGATCCGCCACCCGGACGAGAACGAGGCGGGCGTCCACCGCTGGCTGCTGGAGCGCAACCTCAAGCTGTACGGCGTCTCCTACGCCCTGGACCCGCACGGCGACGTGTACGTCACCGCCCGCCTGCCGCTGGCCTCGGTCACCGCCGACGGGATCGACCGCCTCCTCGGGCAGGTCCTGGAGGCCGCCGACGGCGCCTTCAACACGCTGCTGGAGCTGGGTTTCGCGTCCTCCATCCGCAAGGAGTACGCCTGGCGGGTCTCCCGCGGCGAGTCGACCCGGAACCTGGACGCCTTCGCCCACCTCCTCGAACGCGAGTAGCTCGGACGCGAGCGGGGCTCCGCCTCCCCGGAGGGCCGCGGTCAGCCGCGCACCGGGAACGACGCCTGGAACGCCAGGCGCCGGTCCGCGTCCTCCCCGACGCGGGTGAGCAGGTCGTCGAGGGCGGCGAACTCCTCCCAGGCCGGCCTCCCGCTCAGCTCGGCCAGCCGCGTGACGACGAGGTCCTCCAGGCCGGGTACGCGCCTGCCCTTCCACGCCTTGTCGGCGAGGGACACCAGCAGGTCCTCCAGGCGGACGTCCGGTGCCGTCCACGAGGCGTGGGTGGCGGCGAAGCGGGCGAGTGGGGGCTCGACACCGTGCTCGAGCAGCAGCTCACGCCCCGCGCGCTCGTGGGCGGAGCCGGGACCGGAGAGTTCGCCGGGGTGGAGGACCTTGCCGATGTCGTGCGTGGCCGCGCCGAAGAGCACCGCCTCCCGGTCGAGGGCCACGGCGGGACGGCGCCGCTCGGCCCAGTCCGTCAGCTGGTGCGCCACGTCGTGGACGGCGCGCAGGTGGGCCGCGAGCCGCGGCGGGCAGTGGAGGACCGTCAGGAGTTCCACGACACGGTCCGGCAGAGGGCGCAGGGGCGGGTCGGCGGGGGCGTGCAGGGCCTGCCGGAGGGGGCTCGCGGACGTCGTCACGGCAGCGTTCCGGCGGGCGGGGTGGCCGGTGGGTCGGCGGGCGGGGTGGCCGGTGGGTCGGTCGGTGGGACGTCGACCGCCATCAGGGGCAGCAACCTGCCCGGGACGGAGCCGGACGGGACGGTCCCGGTGACCTGGGCGCCCATCGCCCGGTAGAACGGCTCCGCGTACGGGTCGGCGTCGATGGTGAGGCGGCTCATGCCGAGGCCGCGGGCGGTGGACAGGGCCGCCGCGAAGAGCCGGCGGCCCAGCCCGGAGCCGATGGCGGACGGGTCGACGAAGAGCATGTCGAGGCGGCCCTGCGGCGGGGCGCCGTCGACCAGGACGAAGCCCAGGACGCGCCCTGCGCCGTCCTCGGCCACCGTCGCGGTGCCGGGCGCCAGGTCCTCCTGGCGCAGGGTGAGTTCGTCCCGGCAGGCGGCGAGGAAGGCGTCGTCGTAACCCCAGTGGCCCTTGGAGCGCAGGGCCAGCCCGCTCAGCGCGGGCGCCTCGTCGGGGCGCGCGGGCCGGAGCCGGACACGGGCGTCGGCGCCGGCGCCGACGGGGCTTGCGCCGCGGGACGCGGGACGGGTTCCGGGCGGATGCGGCATGCGGTCCTCCTGACGCACTGGCGGATCGGCAGAACTGCGGATTGGCAGAGTGGCACGGATGGTGAGTGGCAGAGTGGCACGGATGGTGACACGACTTCCGTCCGACGAACAGCCCGACCGTCTGCGAGAGGTGCTGACCCGGAACACGGTCCTGGTGGAAGTGCTGGAACGCGCCGCCGGACTCCGCCTCCCCGACTGGTACCTGACGGCCGGTTGCGTCTTCCAGACGGTGTGGAACGTGGTGACCGGCCGCCCCCCGGCGGAGGGGATCAAGGACTACGACCTGTTCTACTTCGACGGCGGCGACCTCTCCTGGGAGGCCGAGGACGCCGTGATCCGCGCCGGCCGCGAGGTGTTCGCGGGGCTGCCCGCCGAGGTCGAGATCCGCAACGAGGCGCGGGTGCACCTCTGGTACGAGGACCGGTTCGGCGTGCCGTGCGCCCCGTACGACGGCACGGAGGCCGCCATCGACAGCTTCGCCGCGACCACCTGCTGCGTCGGCGTCCGGCTGGAGCCCGGCGGGCGGTGGCGGGTGTACGCGCCGCACGGGCTGTCCGACGTGTTCGGCCTGGTCGTCCGCCCCAACCCGGTGCTGGCCCCGCGCGCGGTGTACGAGGCCAAGACCGCGCGGTGGCGGGCGCAGTGGCCCGGACTGACGGTTCTGCCGTGGCCGTCGGAGGCGGCCACTACTCTCGGGTCATGACACCAGAGGACCCCGGCTTCGTCTGCTCTCGCTGCGGCGAGCGACACGCAGGCCTCCCCATGGGTTACTCCACCGAGGCGCCCGACGTCTGGGACCCGCGCTACGCCGAGCGCGAGGACAGCGTGCTCTCCCCCGACCAGTGCGTGATCAAGGGCGAGCACTTCTTCGTGAAGGGTCTGATCGAGATCCCGGTGCGCGACACCGGCCAGGTGTTCGAGTGGGGCGTCTGGGTCTCGCTGAGCGCCCAGAACTTCCGGCGCTCGGACGAGCTGTGGGAGACGCCGGGGCGGGAGGCGGAGCCGCCGTACTTCGGCTGGCTGACCACCGAGCTGCCGCTGTACTCCCCCAGCACCCTCAACCTCCGCACCAACGTCCACACCCGCGAGGTGGGCCGCCGGCCCTACGTGGAGCTGGAGCCGACGGACCATCCGCTCGCGGTGGAGCAGCGCGAGGGGATCACCCTGGCGCGGGTCCGGGAGATCGCCGAGGCGGTCGTGCACGGGGGGTGAGCTGCCGCGGTGCGGTCGGACGCGGTCCGCCACGCCGTGTCAGGCCGTGACGGCACGCCGCCCGGCGTCAGGCGGTGACGCCCCCGGTCGTCTCCGCCTCCGCCACCGGCTTGCGCGTACCGCCCGAGACGGCGACCTCGGGCTCGGACGGCAGGCTCCGCATGACCAGCGCGTACCCGACGGCCGCGATCGTGCCCAGCACGGCGCACGCGCCCCAGAGCCAGTTCGCCCCGTACGCGTCGATGACCACGCCGGAGACGAGCGGCGCCACCAGGGCCGCCAGCGACCAGGACATCGTGTACATCCCCTGGTACCGCCCGCGCCCCTCCGCCGGGGAGAGCCGCACCACCAGGCTGGACTGGGTGGGGGCGTTGAGGATCTCGGCGATCGTCCACACGCACACGGTGAGCGCCAGCACGCCCACCGACCCGGCGAAGGCGGTCAGCCCGAACCCGTACCCGGCCAGCAGCGCGGAGACCACCAGCAGCCGGCGCGGGTCCCGGCGCGCGATCAGCCCGGTGACCGGGACCTGCACCGCGACGATCAGCACGCCGTTGACGGCGATGGCGAGGCCGTAGTCGGCCGGGCTGAACCCGTGCTGCCCCATGGCCACCGGCAGCGCCACGTAGCCCTGCTGGAAGATCAGCGCGATCAGGAACGACAGTCCCACCAGCGACATGAACCGCCCGTCGCGCAGCACCGTGCCGATCCTGACCTCGGCGCCGCTCCCCTCACCGCCGCCCGCCGCGTCGGCGGGCGCCGTGGGCTTCGACTCGGGGATCTTCGCGAAGACCAGCACCGCGCAGACCAGCGTCATCCCGGCCTCGATCAGGAACCCGGCACGGTAGCTGAACTCGGCGATGAACCCGGCGGCCACCGCGGAGACCGCGAAGCCGAGGTTGACCGCGAAGTAGTTGAGCGAGAACGCCCGCACCCGGTCCTCGGGCGGCAGGATGTCCGCCATCATCGCCTGCACCGCGGGCCGGGAGGCGTTGGAGGCCATGCCCACCAGGAAGGCGACGCACGCGATGGCCACGGGATCCTGCACGAAGCCGAGCAGCGCCACCGAGGCGGCCGTGGAGAGCTGGGCGATCAGCATCGTGGGCCGGCGGCCGAGCCGGTCGGCCATCACTCCGGCGGCCACCGAGGAGATCACGCCGCCGAGCCCGTGGAGCGCGGCCACCAGGCCCGCGTAGGAGGCGGAGTAGCCCCGCTCCATGGTCAGGTAGAGCGCCATGAACGTGGCGACGAACGCGCCCAGCCGGTTGACCAGGGAACTGGTCCACAGCCACCAGAACTCCCTGGGGAGCCCGGAGACGGTCGCCCGGAGGGCACGTCTCGGCGAGACGAGGGACAAGGTGGCCTCCATGGCGCAGCCGTAGTACAAGCCGTAAGCGGCAAAAGCAGTCAGCGCATGTTACTCCCGCACGTCGCGCGGCAGCCACCGCAATGTGGACGCGCGCGCGGCCCCCTCCGCCCTCCGATTACGCTGGGTGCCATGGCCGACGCACCGTACAAGCTGATCCTCCTCCGCCACGGCGAGAGCGAGTGGAACGCCAAGAACCTGTTCACCGGCTGGGTGGACGTGGACCTGACCGACAAGGGCGAGAAGGAGGCGATCCGCGGCGGCGAGCTGATGAAGGACGCCGGACTCCTCCCCGACGTCGTGCACACGTCCCTCCAGAAGCGTGCCATCCGCACCGCCCAGCTCTCCCTGACCGCCGCCGACCGGCACTGGATCCCGGTCCACCGCAGCTGGCGCCTCAACGAGCGCCACTACGGCGCCCTCCAGGGCAAGAACAAGGCGGAGATCCTCGAGCAGTTCGGCGAGGAGCAGTTCATGCAGTGGCGCCGCTCCTACGACACCCCGCCGCCGGTCCTCGACGCGGACGCCGAGTGGTCGCAGTACAACGACGCCCGCTACGCCACGATCCCGCCGGAGCTGCGGCCGCAGACGGAGTGCCTCAAGGACGTCGTCCACCGGATGATGCCGTACTGGTACGACAGCATCGTCCCCGACCTGCTGACCGGCCGCACCGTCCTGGTCGCCGCCCACGGCAACTCGCTCCGCGCGCTGGTGAAGCACCTCGACGGCATCTCCGACGCCGACATCGCCGGCCTCAACATCCCCACCGGCATCCCGCTCGCCTACGAGCTCGACGCCGAGTTCAAGCCCCTCGTCGCGCACGGCACCTACCTCGACCCGGAGGCCGCCAAGGCCGCCATCGAGGCCGTGAAGAACCAGGGCAAGAAGAAGTAACCACCCAGACGTAAGCCCCCTGCCTGCGAGTTCTCCGCCGGTAGGGGGCTTCTCGCTACCCCGGGGCCGTCTTCGGGCCGTCAGACGTGGCGATCTCGCCGCCACTCGTATGCACCGGGTGACGTCTCGACCACCTCACGGGGGTAGACCTCACGTACCCGGGTGAGGAGGTCGCGCTGATCGGCGACCCACGTCGGTGGCAGTACGGACAGCGGGAGAGTGACCGTGATGCCGGTCGACGGTCCGTCGTGCACGGACACCGTGAGTCCGCCCCACTCCTGGGGCTTGAACCTCATGGAAGGAGTCCGCCCGGAGTTCAGCCACATGGCGAACCGTCGGGCTTCCAGGCTTGCCAAGGTCTCTTCCCAGTCCTCCAAGTCCTCGGGGAAGAGGGTCACCAGGAAGGAGGCTTTGAGGGATTCCTCGGCCGCGATGACGATCTCGCACTCGAGGAGGTCGTGGCCGGTCAGGATTCCGGGGTGCGAGCGCCCCAGGACGCGCACAGAGAGGCTGTGACCACTGGTGCCAGGCGTGTCGGCCAGATGGACCAGGTTGATGGTGCCATCCGCAGAGTCCATGGGTCCCTTCCTCGACGTAACCGCGTGTGAGCATCCTGCCTGACTGTTCGCTGCGCTCATGGCTCGGGGTGTAGACGCTTCACGTAGATTTCGGACACGGCTCTGCGGGTCCGTTCTCGGCTGGAGGGCAAGAGGTGCGCGTACACCCGGAGAGTCAGCCCCGGATCTGAGTGGCCTAGGTACTCGGCCAGGGCCTTGATGTTCTCCCCCGCGTCCAGCAGCACCGAGGAGTAGAAGTGCCGCAGGGCATGCATACCGTTCTCCCTGGACTCGGCATACGGCCGGCCGCGCTCAGGCGCGGGGATAACACCCGCCGCTGCCAGCGCTGGCTTCCACGCCTCCTCATTGAGCGACGTACGCCAGACGTGCCCGCCGCGCGGCCCGGTGAAGATGAGCCGCTTGGTCACCGGAGGTCCGTCGGCGACCTTCCACGACAAGGTGATCTCGACCGGCGGGTACCGCTTCATGTGCTCCCGTAGCGCATCGGCGACGGGGCCGGGCAGCGGCACATCTCGCAGCTTGCCGCCCTTCGGCGGGGCGAGCACGGCCTTGCTGCGGCTCAGCTTCAGTTGCTGGACCACATGGAGCGTGTCCGACTCGAAGTCGATCGCGTCGACGGCCACACCCAGGATCTCGCCCTGGCGGAGCCCGCAGCCGCCGCACAGGTCGACCATCGCTTGGTAGCGCTCGGGCATGGCGGCACGGACGGCGAAAACCCGTTCCGGCGTCCAGGGCACGATGCGCTTGGTGTCGACGGCCGGCGGCCGGACGGACCGAGCGGCACACGGGTTACGGGAAGGTGGCGGTCATCCACGGCCGCGCTGAGCGCCGCGCGCACGTTGGAGTAGATCGTCCGGGCATACGACCCGCGGCTTCCTCACGGGGGTGGGGAGCGCGATGGGCGGTCTTCTTGTCCGAGCGATGATCGGCTAGTCGCTCCGTCGCTGTCTAAGTGCACTGGCGTACGGACAGCAACGAGGTACCGCGAACACAGCCACTAACCCTGTCCCCGGCCTCTGCTCGGGGGCCGTGCGGTGAACTGTGTGACCATCCGCGACTGATCCATACAGCTATGGATCAGAAGGTGTCCGTGCCCCGCCGTGCCCGATCGAGTGGGGGATCACGGGGAACACCGGGTAATGACGGTATACAGACATGAGAGCGGCCCTCGACCAGACATCCAGGTCAGGGGCCGTTCTCACTGCCCTCAGCGCGGAGGCGGTGGGATCTGAACCCACGGTGACATCGCTGCCACGACGGCTTTCAAGATTGCCGGAGACCCTGACCTCGTCAACTGTCATGCAGGGCCATCGGCAGGCGCTTCCTCCAGCTTCCCGTACGAATCAAGGGCCCATCGGACACCGTCATCGTCGGTGAAAAGCAATCGCGGCCGGTTGTTGTGCACCGTGGCCGCAGCCCAATGCTGCGACAAGAACCGGACCACACGGCCGGCACCCAGCAGGTGCACTGGCCTCACGGTGCGCTCTCCGGGGTTGGGGCCATGCACGGCAGCGGGGGACCTCGTAAACCTCGGCTGCGAGGTATGCCGTCCCGAAGCGGACGTCAACCTCATGCACGGGCGCCTCGCTGGAGTTTTGCACGGTGACGACCCAATGATCTGGCCCAACGGTATTGCCTTGGCTGTCGGTGGTTTCCCCAGCTTGGCGATGATGCATGCGGATTTGGCGCGCCTGCGACCACCTACGATCTTCGGCGGCAGCGCGAAGTGCGGACCGCTCCAACTGCAGATTGGTCGATTGCTCAGCGATGAACTGTCGTTGCTCGGCGATCTGCTGTCGCTGACTCCTGATTGTTTGCAACGCGAACCAGGCCGCGCCTCCTGCGAAGACTGCAGCGACCCACGTGGGAACATCGCCCCACTGCACCGGTCCCATGCTTCCCCCTTGTCGCCGGCGGCTTGCCGCCTACGTCTGATGAAACTCAAGTCGTCACAGTGTCCGCTCGTCTCCCGACTCAGACGTCAGCAACAAGCCCGACGGTTGCTCAGGGACTCCCGCGTCACGACCGGCAGCTTGTTGACCAGCGACAGCCGCAGGCGATCCGTCGTATGGGCCTTCGTTGTGCATCCACGAGGTCTGCCGTCAAGCCGTGGGCCGTCTCTGGGCCGTACGAGGCCGCTCAGCACTGGCAGGCAGCGACCAACGACGACCATTCAGGTGGCTGATATCGGTGCCTGGAGCTGCAGAGACCCAAGTTGCCTATATCCCTGGCAAGACCCAGGGCAAGAAGAAGTAACCGCCCACGAGCAAGCCTCCTGCCTGCGGATTCTCCGCGGGTAGGGGGCTTGCTTCTGTATTGGGGCCGTCGCTGGACCGTCAAAGGAAGCCGGGGCCGATGTCAAGCGTTCCTGCCCGCCTCGGTGAATCGCGAAGTGCCCGGTATGCTGGGCGCGCCTCACGATCCTCCCCTGAACTCCGCCCAGATACGCGTGAGTTCCAAGGCCCCGGCCCATGAAGTGGCCGGCTGGAGGAGAAAGGAGGTGGTAGAGGTGAGCCTTGAGAAGGACGAGCCTCGTAGGTGGACCAGCGCAGAGAGATGGCAGGTCTGGCTTACGGGAGCGGGTCTACTGGTGGCCATCGCTACAAGCGTGATGCAGTTCGCTCGATGAGCGAGTCACGCGCGAGGACGGTCGGGATCGGGTGCTGCACATGCAGCGAGCCCGGTCTGCTGGTAGGCGACCGGGCTCGTTGACTGCGAGAGGGCCTGGGTCTGGTTGGCGCCGGACCCAGGTCCTCGGTAGCTCTGGACACCCGACTCGAACTTCCACAAGCCATGTCGAGCTATCCAGATCTCCAATCCCAATGTCTCACGGCGTACCTTATTCAATCAACTTTCGGTAGCAAGCTCATCTGGGAAATGGTTTCGGATCACACGGTCCACGATGACCATCCGCGCTGGATGTACGAACCCTCATCTACACAATGTGTCCGCCACTGGTTGCCGAAGACTGTGGCTACAGCCTTGCGGGTGCGCTCCCGGTTGGACGGCATGAGATGTGCGAACCCGACCAGCACGCAGAACCTGCGCAAGCGGGTGCGCTACCACTGCCGGGGCAACGCGGCCGGCTCCACGCTACGGCTCACCCTCGGATGCCTGCCCGGCCTCGAACTGCGCCGCGTGGGCAGCGGCAAGCGGATGACCTTCGGCAAGGCCGGCGGCAAAAGAGCTGCCCGTCAGCTCATAGGCCGCACCGAGCGGGCCGTGGCCTGCGCCGTTTCCGGGCCGTCCGAGGCCCGCTCGACAGGGACCGATGACGGCCGACAACGACCACCGGACGCACCGGGCCACGGCCCCACGCCCCCTGAGCTAACGTCACCCGATCGGCCCCGTTCCCCGGGGAACGATCGTTCTGCGCTGTTCGTCACACCACCTGAGAGATCGTCACGCGCGGCGTTCCCATCGGGAAAGGTGGCCGTGCGAGAGGGCGGCCGGGGGGCCGCTCGGGGCGACGGCCGACCCGTCCGGTTCGGGCCGGCCCGGCACGACCTCTGTCGCTTTGCCCACCAGGCATGGCAGCATCCCCCGGAAGAACAGAAGTTACCGACGGTAAGGCAGGTGGGAGGCGACCCATGGCAGCGAGCAGAGAAGGACGCGGAGGCGGCCCGAGCCGCCGCGGACTGATCGCCACGGCGGTGGCGCTGGTCTGCGCGATCACCGCCCTCGGCGCGCCCGGCACGGCGTTCGCGGGCACCCACGCGCCATCCTCGGTGACCGCCCCCACCGACCCCGCTCCCCCGCCCGCCCCCGCACCGGCGACCAACGCCGAACTCGAAGCGGTCCGCGAGAAGCTCGACGCCCTCTACAAGGACGCCGCCCGCGCCACCGAGGCGTACAACGCGGCGGAGGAGAAGGCGAAGAAGCAGTCCGAGGAGATCGACGAACTCACCGGGAAGATCGCCGGCGTCCAGGACGAGGTGGACGACCTGTACGAGCGGGCCGGGGCCGCCGCCCGCGCCCAGTACCGGAGCGCGGGACTGCCACCGGAGGCGAAGCTCTGGCTGAGCGAGGACCCGGAGGACTTCCTCGACGGCGCCCGGCGCGTCCAGGAGGGCGAGAAGGCCGCCAAGGGCCTGCTCGCCGACCTCGTCTCCACCCGGGACGAGCTGGAGAAGCTGGAGCAGGCCGCCTCCTCCCGCTGGGCGGACCTGGAGGAGCAGCGCCGGACCAAGGACAAGGCCCGCGAGAAGATCGAGAAGCAGATCGCCGAGGCCGAGAAGCTGGAGTCGCGCCTCCAGAAGGAGGAGCGGGAGCGGCTCGCCGCCATGGAGGCCGAGGCCGCCCGCCAGTCCCACGCCGCCTGGGTCGGCTCCGGCGTCCTCGCCGGACTCGACGACGCCACCTCCGCCTCCGCCCGCCGCGCCATCGCCTACGCGACCGACCAGCTGGGCAAGCCGTACGTGTGGGGCGCCGAGGGGCCGGACTCCTTCGACTGCTCGGGCCTGACCTCCCAGGCCTGGGCCAAGGCCGGTTACCCGATCCCGCGCACCTCACAGGAGCAGTGGCGCCAACTGCACCGGGTGTCGGTCCAGGAGATGCGTCCGGGCGATCTGATCATCTACAACAGCGACGCCACCCATGTCGCCCTGTACGTGGGTGACGGCATGATGATCCACGCGCCGCGTCCCGGGCGCTCCGTGACCGTGGCCGGCGCGGGCAGCATGCCCATCCTGGGCGTGGTCCGCCCCGACCCGCACCGGCCGAACGTCGAGCAGGACTGAGGAACGCCGAGGCAGGGCAGGGCTGCAGAGCACCGGCCTCGACGAGGGCCGGGGAGCGCCACAGGCGAAGAGGGCCGGGGAGCCCCGCGGGCGAGGAGGACCGAGGAACGCGCCGAAAGCGGCAACCGGGACCGAAGTGCCGCCACGGGATGTTCCGGTGACCGGCGGACGGAGTGACCCATTCCACCCCGGTCCCTCTTCCGGCTCCCTCCGACGCGTGACGTTCGTCATCCCCGCCGAGGCCGCCGTCCTGTCCAAAAGCGCTCCTGAACGCGGCATTTGACACTGCCGGACAGTCCTTCCCGGGGGCTGTCCGGCATTCCGTTGTGCCCTTGTGAGCCGCTAAGGTCCCCACTCGGTGGGCGTCGAACCCTCTCGATCCCGCCGTCTCGGGGGGAGGGAAGGAATCCGAACCCATGCCGATGCACATACCGCGGCCCCGGGCAGTCCCGTCCGTGGAGAGCGATCCGGCGGCGGACCTCGGCGCCTGGACGTACGGCGCCCCCGCCGAGGAGGCTCCGCGCCCGCAGGAGACGGCCGACGCCGCCCCCTCGGCGGCACCGGCGAACCCCCACGCCGTCCCGCCCGCGGGCGACGACGCCCTCCCCGAGGACCCGCACCACCACGGCACCCGACCCGACGACCCCTGTCGCGACGACCACGTCCGCCAGGCCGACCCGCACCACGAGGAGCACCCCTCGCCGGAGAACCCCGCGTCCAGCGCCCCGGTGGCCGAGAAGGCCCCCGCCCCGGCGCCGCTGACGCTGCTGCTGATCGAGGCCGACCCGGGCGGCTCCGCCGTCGTGTCCGAAATCCTCGCCTCCGACGGAAGGCCCGTACGGGTCCGTACCGCCCGCAACCTCACCGAGGCGGAGCGGCTCCTCACCGACGACGTGAACTGCATCCTGCTCGATCTCGACCTCCCCGCCCCCGGCCGGACCGCCCCGTCGGAGGACGGCGCGGCCGAGGACGAGCTGGCCGTGCTCAAGCACGTGCTGCGGATCGCGCCCCGGCACGCCGTTCTGGCGCTCACCAGCTCCGGCGACGCCGAACGGCGGGGCCCCGAGGCGGTCCGCGTCGGGGCGCAGGACTACCTGGTCCGCGACGAGCTCGACGGTCGGCTGCTGCGCCGCGCCATCCGCTACGCGGTGGAGCGCAAGCGTTCCGACACGGCGGAGCGGCGGCTCACCGAGTCCCGGATGCGGGCCCAGGAGAACGCCCGCCTGGAGCGTGGCCTGCTGCCGACGCCGATCCTGGACGGCTCCCTGCTGCGGTTCGCGGCCCGCTACCGCCCCGGCCGCTCCCGGGCCCTGCTGGGCGGGGACTTCTACGACACGGTGCGCACCCCGGACGGGGCGGTGCACGTGATGATCGGCGACGTGGCCGGCCACGGACCCGACGAGGCGGCGCTCGGCGTCGAGCTCCGCATCGCCTGGCGCGCGCTGACGCTCGCCGGGCTGAGCGGTGACGACCTGCTCACCACCCTCCAGAAGGTCCTGGAGCACGAGCGGCACAGCGAGGAGACCTTCGCCACCCTCTGCCAGGTCGACATCGCGCCCGACGGGCGCAGCGCCGGGGTGTGTCTCGCCGGCCACCCGCCGCCGCTGATCTCCCGCCCGGGCGAGGGCGCGCACCTGCTGCCCTACGAGGAGAACGGCCCGGCACTGGGGCTGCTGCCGGACGCCCGCTGGCCGCGCACCGAGATGTGGCTGGGCGACGCCTGGAGCCTGATGCTCTACACGGACGGCCTGATCGAGGGCCGGGACGGCAACGGCCAGGGCGAGCGGCTGGGCGAGGACGGCATGGCCGACCTGGTCCGCCACCATCTGGCCGCGGGCCTGAGCGGTGAGCCGCTGCTGCGCGAGACGCTGGCGGAGGTCCGCTCGCTCAACGGCGGCGAACTCACCGACGACGTGGCCGTGCTGCTGCTCGAGCGGGGCTAGCCGGGACGTCG
>NZ_JACADT010000540.1:0-3856 GCF_013421635.1 Streptomyces sp. UH6
GCGCCTGCTGCGTTCGGTCGTCCCCCTGCTGCCGCCGCAGGACGCCGGTCCCGCCGGCTACTGCAGCGGCACCCGCCCGGGCGCGTTCGGGGCGGTGCACAGCAGCGTGCCGCCCACCGCGGTGAGCCTGGCCTCGATGCTGGTGCACGAGCTCCAGCACGCGAAGCTGAGCGCCCTCGCCGACCTCGTGCCCCTGCACCACGCGGGCCCCGAACGCCGCCACTTCGCGCCATGGCGGCCGGACCCGCGCCCGTTCGACGGTCTCTGGCAAGGCCTCTACAGCCACCTGGCGCTCGCCCTCTGGTGGCGGCACCGCGCCCTCGTTACGCCGGACGGCCCTGCCCGGGAACACGCCTGGGCGGAGTACGCGCGATGCCGGGAACAGACCGGGGCGGCCCTCCCCGCTCTGGTGGGGTCCGAGCAACTCACCCCGGAGGGAAGGAGGTTGGCCGACGGTATGGTGGCCGCGCACCGGAGTCTCCAGGATCTCGACCCTCCGGCCGGACACCTCGCCCGGGCCCGGTCGTACATCCAGACCGCGCGGGCTCTGTGGAGTCGTGCCACAACGGTATAAGTGAGATGTTGCGCGGGCGACCGGGTGCGGTCCCCCCTAAGGTGGAGGATCGAGGCCGAGTGATGGGGGATCAGATGCCGGTAGCGGCGCGGGACGACGTGGTCACCATCAGCTTCGCCGGGTTCAACCGCCCGTGGGCCGCCTGGATCGGCGACCGCCTCGAACGGCGTGGGCTGCGCGTCGTCTACCAGCGCTGGGACCCCGCCCCCGAGGAACCGCTCGAGGTGCTGCTGACCGACCTGGCGATGGCGCCGGGCCGGGTGGTCCTGGTGTGCAGCGACTGGTACTTCCAGATGGGGCCGCGGACCCCCGCCGAATGGAACCAGGCCCTGCGGGCCGTTCTCCGGGAGCACCCGGGGCGCTTCCACGCGGTCACCGTCGCCGCCAATCCGCTGCCCGCGGCGACCGCCGCCCTGGCGCCGCTGGAGCTGCCCGGTCTCGGCGAGCCGGAGGCCGAGCGGCGCCTCCTGGCGAGCCTGTCCCTGGCGGGCGTCCCGGCGGGCCCGGCCGGCCCGCGCTCGCCCCGGTTCCCCCGCAACGTGCCGGACGTCTGGGGCGGCATCCGCCGCCGCAACATCCGCTTCACCGGCCGGGAGCGGTTCCTCAACGACGCGTACGGATTCTTCAGCCGGGCCGCTCCCGGCGCGGGCGTGCTCACCTTCCACGGCATGCCGGGGGTCGGCAAGACGCAGCTGGCGGCCGAGTACGTCTACCGGTTCGGCTCCGAGTACGACGTCGTCTGGTGGGTGGACGCCGGGTCGGTCCCCACGTACCGGCAGCAACTCGCGCGTCTGGCCGGGGCGTTGCGGCTGCCCACCGGGCAGGGGTACGGCGAGCGGCTGCGGGCGGTGATGGAGGCGCTGCGCAAGGGGCAGCCCTACGACCGCTGGCTGGTGATCCTCGACGGCGCGGACGAGCCGGAAGGGCTCAAGAACCTTCTGCCCTCCGGCAACGGACACCTGCTGATCACCTCCCGCAACAACGAGTGGGCCCACCACAACAGCGAGCTGATGGAGGTGCCGGTCTACGACCGGGTCGAGTCGGTCTCCTTCATCCGCCGCCGCGCCCCCCGCATCACCGACGAGGACGCCGACCTGCTCGCCGAGGCGCTGGGAGACCTGCCGCTGGTCCTCGACCAGACGGCCGCCTGGCTCAGCGACTCGGAGATGTCCGTCCCCGACTACCTCGATCTCCTGCGGAGGGGGATCGACGACGACGTCCTGCGGGTGTCCGACGACTTCCCCCTCGCCTTCCCGACGGCCTGGTCGCTGCTGATCAACAACCTCAGGGAGAAACTGCCGGAATCCGTCGCACTGCTGCGTCTGTGCACCTGCTTCGCGCCCGGGCACATCCCCGTCGGCCTGCTCCAGGGGCTCCGCCGCCAGGACGTCCCCGAGCAGATCCGCGGCCTGCTCACCGACCGGGTGCTCTGGAACCGGGCGCTCGCCCAGCTGCGCCAGTACTCCGTCATCAGCCTGGAGTCCCCGGACCGGGACGACGGCGCCCGCGAGTCGGTCTACCTGCACCGGATGGTGCATGGCATCGTTCACCTCAACATGTCCGACGCAGATCACGAGGCCTTCTGCGAGGTCGCCCGGAAGGCCTTGGCAGCCGCCGACCCCCGCCGACCCGACGAGTCGTCGTCCTGGTCGCAGTACGCCACCATCACGCCCCACCTGGTGCAGTCCGACGCGCTGCGGAGCCCGGCGCCCGAGGTCCAGGAACTCGTCCTCAACTGCCTGCGCTACCTGTACCGGTCGGGTGAGTACACGGAGGGGATCCAGCTCGCCGAGCGCACCCTCGAGTCGTGGCACGACCTGCTCGGCCCCGAGCACGAGCGGCTCTGGGACCTCAACCACCACTACACGAACCTGCTGCGCGGTGCGGGTGACTACGCCCGCACCGAGCAGCTGAACCGGCGCATCGTGGAGCGCCTGCGGGACCAGCGGGGCGTCGACGACCTGGACCACCTGCGGGCGGCCGGAGGGCTTGCCGCGGACCTGCGGGGACTGGGGCGCTACCAGGAGGCGCTCGAGGTGTCCGTGTGGGTACGGGACGCCTACCGGCGGGTCCTCGGCGAGGACGACCTGCTCACCGTCACGGCGCTCCACAACGTGGGCGTCAGCCAGCGGCTCCTCGGACGCTTCCACGACGCCCTGGCCACCCAGCGGGCGACCACCGAGGCGTACCGGCGCCTCCTGGACGAGACCCATCTGAGCATCCTGCACTCCCAGACCGTCGAGGCCGAGGTGCTCCGGTTCCTCGGGCGCTACGGCGAGGCGGAGTCGCTGCAGAACGACAACCTGCAGCGGTTCGCCCTGGCGCGGGTGGAGGAGGACCACACCTGGCGGCTGACGGCGGAGCTCAACCTCGCCCTCATCCACTACCGCAACGGCCGCATCCGTGAGGCCGGCCAGGAGATCGCCTCCGTCGTCGAGCGGGCCGAACGCAAGCTGGGCGAGCGCAACCCCGACACCAACCGCTTCCTCAACTCGCTGGCCGTCTACACCCGTGAGCACGGGGACATCGACGAGGCCCGCACGCTGTCGGAGCGCGTCGTGAACGCCTACGAGACGCGGCTGGGACCCGGTCATCCCTACAGCGCCGGCACGCGGAGCAATCTGGCGATCGTGCTGCGCAACCTGGGCGAGCGGCGTCAGGCGTACGAGACGGCGGAGGAGGCGCTGGTCGCCATGACCGCGGCGGTCGGGGAACTGCACCCCTGGACCCTGGGGTGCGCCATCAACGCCAGCGCCCTGCGCAACTTCATCGGCGAGTACGAGGCGGCCGTGGAACTGTCCGAGGTCACCGCCACCCGCGCCGCCGAGGTCCTGGGACGGACCCACCCGATGGCGCTGTCCGCGCGCATCGCCTACGCCGACGACCTGCGGGGCATGCGCCGGTGGGCCCGGGCGGCCAAGGAGGAGGAGGCGGCCGTCACCGACCTGTCGGAGACGCTGGGCCGCAGCCATCCCCACACCGTCTCCGCCCGCAACCAGAACCGGCCGTACTGGGACTTCGAACCACAGATCACGTGACCGGCCCACGGGAAACGGGGGATCCATGCACGACGACGAGCAGATCGGCATCCCGATCTTCGTGGACGAGGCCCAGGGCCCCGTCCCGCCCGGCGACGACGTCTTCTACTCCGACGTCGGCACGCGCGCCGGCACGGCCCGCCGGGCCCGCCGGGTCGGGGCGGCGGTGCAGGACAGCTACGGGCCGGCGCTCGACCTCGCCGAGCAGGCCGTCCAGCAGGCCGCCGCGCGGTTCCGGGCCCTC
>NZ_JACADT010000541.1:0-3854 GCF_013421635.1 Streptomyces sp. UH6
CTACGCCGCCGCCCTCCTCACCCACCTCCCCCTCCTCGGCGTCCTCCTGCTGCCCTGGGGCCGCAGCCGCTACGCGGGCGGCGGCGAGGCGCTGATGGGGCTGGTCACCCTCGCCCTGACCGCCGCCGTGGTGACCGCGGTCGTGTACGCGCCGGCGCTCAGCGCCCGCGTGGCCCCCGCGTCCCCCGACTGGCTCCCCGGCCGTGCCCGGCGGTCGGTCGCGCGGTTCCGCCGCGGGGACCGCCGGGCCCACCTGCTGATACTCGGCGAGCTGGTCGTCCTCTACGTCACGGCACAGTGCCTGGGCGGCCTGGCCGGCGTGGTCCGCCCGTACGTGCGGGACAACCCCGCCCCGGTCGTCGAGGCCGGCGGCCACCCGTGGGACTTCCACTACGGCAACTTCGCCGTGCAGGCCGTGGTGCTGTACCTCGGCATCTGCTTCGCCACCACCTGGTACGCCTGCCGCCTCCGCGACCGGGTGACCGGCGCCCACACCTGAGGGGGCGGACCGGGGCGGCCCCTCCCGCCTCAGCCCTCGGTCCGCCGCCCGCCGAGCCAGTCGGCGTACCGGATCCTCCGCCGGTCGTGGACGACGGACGTCGCCCCCCACTCGTCCCCGCCGAGACGTGACAACGGCCGGAGACGACCGAGCACCGGACGCCCGTCCTCGTCCAGCGCCTCCTCCGCGACGGCCACGTGCCGCACCCGGCCGAACACCACCGTGCAGTTCCCGATCACCACCGTGTCGTGCAGCCCGCACTCGATCGCCACCGGCGAGCCCGCCACCCGGGGCGGCGCGACCGTCGCGGACGGCTCCGGTGCGATCCCCACGGCAGCGAACTCCCCGAGTCCGGGCGGGAAGTCCGTCGCGGTGTCGTTGACCGCCGCGAACTGGTCCTCGGCGGCGAGGTTCACCACGAACTCCCCCGTGGCCAGCACGTTCCGCAGCGTGTCCTTGGCGCCCACCGAGGTGAACTGGACCACCGGCGGCTCGGTGCTCGCCACCGTGTAGAAGCTGTGCGGCGCCAGGTTGGCCACGCCGTCGGCCGACAGGGTGGACACCCAGGCGATGGGCCGCGGCACGACCACCGCCGTGAGCAGACGGTAGAAGTCACCGGAGCCGGTGGTCGCCGGGTCGAAGTCGGCACGCATGCCGGCCAGTATCCCCGCCCCGGACCGCTCCACCGCCACCGGGGTTGCGTCACTTTTCCGCCAACTCCCGCCGGCCGGACGCCCCGGACGGATCCCCCCGGCCGCTTTACCGGCCCCTGACCGTCGGCCGCCCCGCGACCCGGGCGTGCCAGGCGTCGGACCGGGACACCCGTCCGAGTTCTTTGATCTTCCTTTACGCGGGACGTCCCATCCCTTGGTTGTCGCTTTACCGCTCCACGGCGTCGGTTACTCGCACGTAACGTTCATGCACCTGCCAACTTCCGGTCAACCTCGCGACGTGGTCATGACACGTGCGCGGCCCCGGTGCCACAGTTCGTCAGCAGTGCGGGCGCCCCCGGCGAACGCACCGAGCACCTCCCCACCAGACCCCCTCCGGGCAGGCCCCCGACGTGGCCCGGACCCCCACCCAAGGAGATCGCGTGTCCGCTCTCTACGCGCGTCACCGGCGCCCCGCGCTGGCCGTCGCCACCGCGCTCGCCGCAGGCTCCCTGCTGATCACCGCCGGCACCGCCTCCGGCGCCCCCGACACCACGCCGGCCCCCTCGCAGGCCGCGGCCGTCCCCGCCGCCATGCCGGTGCAGCTCTCCCCCGCCGCGCGCACCGCCCTGCTGAAGGCGGCGGAGGGCCGCGTGGCCGACACCGGGAAGGCGATAGGCCTGGCCTCCGGGGAGAAGCTGGTGGTCCGCGACGTCGTCCAGGACGCCGACGGCTCGCTGCACACCCGCTACGAGCGCACCTACCAGGGCCTGCCGGTCCTCGGCGGCGACCTGGTCGTCCACACCGCGCCGTCCGGCGAGCGGCAGGGCGTCACCAAGGCCACCAAGGCCGAGATCAAGGCCGACCTGGCCGCCGAGGTCACCGCCGGCAAGGCGGAGCGCCAGGCGCTCACCTCCTCCGAGGCCTCCGGCGCCGAGAAGTCCGCCGTCGAGAGCTCCCGCAAGGTGGTCTGGGCCGCCGAGGGCGAGCCCAGACTCGCCTACGAGACGGTGATCGGCGGCTTCCAGTCCGACGGCACCCCCAACGAGCTCCACGTGATCACCGACGCCGCCACCGGCAAGAAGATCCACGAGTTCCAGGGCGTGCACACCGGCACCGGCAAGACGCTGTACTCCGGCAGCGTCACCCTGAACACCACGCTCTCCGGCTCGACGTACCAGCTGACCGACTCCACCCGTGGCGGCCACAAGACGTACAACCTGGCCCGCTCCACCTCCGGCACCGGCACGCTGTTCACCGACGCGGACGACGTCTGGGGCACCGGCGCCGCCTCCAGCTCGTCGACCGACCAGACCGCCGCCGCGGACGCCGCCTACGGAGCCCAGAAGACCTGGGACTTCTACAAGAGCACCTTCAACCGCAGCGGCATCAAGAACGACGGCAAGGCCGCCTACTCGCGGGTCCACTACGGCAGCTCCTACGTCAACGCCTTCTGGCAGGACTCCTGCTTCTGCATGACCTACGGCGACGGCTCGGGCAACACCCACCCGCTGACCTCGCTGGACGTGGCGGCCCACGAGATGACCCACGGCGTCACCTCGGTCACCGCCCGCCTCAACTACAGCGGTGAGTCCGGCGGCCTGAACGAGGCCACCTCCGACATCCTCGCCACCGGCACGGAGTTCTACGCCGCCAACGCCACCGACGTGGGCGACTACCTGATCGGCGAGAAGATCGACATCAACGGCGACGGCACCCCGCTGCGCTACATGGACAAGCCGAGCAAGGACGGCGCCTCCCAGGACTACTGGTCCACCAGCACCAACCGGGTGGACGTGCACTACTCGTCCGGCCCCGCCAACCACTTCTTCTACCTGCTCTCCGAGGGCAGCGGCGCCAAGACGATCAACGGCGTGAGCTACAACTCGCCGACGTACGACGGCTCCGCGGTGACCGGCATCGGCCGCGCCAAGGCGCTCCAGATCTGGTACAAGGCGCTCACCACGTACATGACCTCCACCACCAAGTACGCGGGCGCCCGCACCGCCACGCTCAACGCGGCGACCGCCCTGTACGGCTCGGGCAGCGCGGAGTACAACGCGGTGAACTCGGCCTGGGCGGCGGTCAACGTCAAGTGACGTCCACCCGGTCGGGCGCGGCCTGACCTCTCGAACGACTGAGCGGCACCTGGAGGGCGCGAGCCCCCGGGTGCCGCTTAGTCTTGGGCCTCATGTCGTTCACCTACGAGGACGTCGGAGCCACGCGCGACGGCGGCGTCCCCTGCCCGCCCGGCTTCCGTTCCCTGCACGAGCGCGCCCGGATCGGAGAGGGCGAGGACGTGTTCCGCCGTGCCGCCGAGGCGCTGATGACCTGGCGGATGCACCGGGAGATGGGAGTGGGCGTCACCGCCTCCGCCGAGCGGGCCGCACCGGGGGTCGACGTCACGGTGACCCTGGCCGGCATCGTGAAGGCCCCGTGCCGGGTGGTGTGGACGGCGGACGAGCCGCGCCGGGCCGGCTGGGCGTACGGCACCCTGCCCGGCCACCCCGAGTCCGGCGAGGAGGCCTTCGTGGTCAACCGCACCGGTGACGGCACGGTCTGGCTCACGGTCACCGCCTTCTCCCGGCCCGCCAAGTGGTACGCCAAGGCGGGCGGCCCGGCGACCCGGGGGTTCCAGCACGCCTACGCGCGACGGTGCGGGGTGGTGCTGCGCCGCCTCGCCGACCCTCCGGCCGAGTTCTGAC